>JBDTPE010000196.1:0-5647 GCA_039932875.1 Betaproteobacteria bacterium
ACGATCACCGCGATGCTCGATCTCAACGAGAAGCCCGCGCTTTTGTAAATACTCTCCAGTCAAGCTCGCGAGTGCGGTGTCGTCTTCGATGATCAAGACACGAAAAGGCTGGCCGGTGGCGTTCCAGATGCCTTCTGCTGATCGGTCGGAAAGTGCATTCTGAATCTGGTTGTACTGTTGCATGGCGTCCCTTAGCCTCTCATGGCAGTGTTTTTACGCTATTTGCAGGATACGTGCATTCTCACGCTGATTTGTAGCGGTGTGTTGCCAATTAATGCGAGGCCACAGATCAACAAGTGACACGAAAAAAAACGGGTGGCACCGTTGCGGCACCACCCGTTTATTGTGTGACTTTTAACTGCTATTTAAACTTGTACGTCGCGTTCACTACGTAGTTTGTGCCTTGCCCACTGTGGAAGGTTGGGTTAAAGCCAAGTACGGTGTTGCCTGGATCATACGGCGCGTTACGATTAAATATGTTACGTACCAGTACGGAAAGCGAGACGTTCTTGAAACCGGTGTAGGAGACGCTCGCATCCATGGTGGCCCAGAACGGGATTTCGCATCTGCCGTTCATTGCGTTCGCAACCGTCGATGCCGAAGCGTAGCAAGTGCCACCGTCGGTACCATCACCATACATCCATTTTCCGGTGTAATTTCCACGGCCAAGCACCGAGAAATCCTGATACGTCCAAGTTGCTGCCAAGGTTCCACGTACACGCGGGGTTTCAAAACCATAGAAATTCGCCAAGCCGCTAACCAATGGGTCGCCCTTTTGGAACGACAAAGCGCTCTTGGTCAAATACGTGCTCTGGGCCGTGACCTTCAGCTTGCCGTTAGCGCCAAGGTTGAAGTTGGTAGTGAAATCCAAATCAAGACCAGCAACAATTGCTTCACCGAAGTTATCAAATCGACGAATTGTGCTCTGGATCGGGCCGGAGTTTGCAACGCCAGGCAACCAAGTGGCTGGATTCGGATCGCGAATAACCGTTCCACCTCTGAAGTTAGGATTGTTTTCGTTGTTGACTACGGTCTGGGAGTCATACCGGTCGATAAAGTCGCGGCGATGAATGTTGAAGTAGTCGAGCGAAACCGAAGTATCAGTCGTTGGCGAGAAAATAATGCCGCTGCTGTAACTCTTTGATTTCTCTGGCTGCAATTTGGTATTTGCCGAAATCAAGCTGGAAATAGACTTGTTGCAGTCTTCAGCAACTGCGCCTACCGCACCGCATCGCAGGCGATCAATAATACCGTTGTTGAAAGACTGCACATTGCCACTGGAGATCTGCAGCAACGACGGAGCGCGGAACGCCTCGGAGTAGGTTGCACGCAATGCGACTGTAGCGATCGGATTCCACTTGATACCAATTTTCGGTGTCGTGGAATTGCCATAATCACTGTAGTGATCGTAGCGTCCGGCCAACTGCATTTCGACGTTCTTGATAAATGGCACCGATAACTCAGCGTAAACAGAAGACACTTTCCGTGAGCCGTGAACGGTACTCGACGCAACACCGATAAACTCGCCAGCGACGTTGCGTGGATCGGAGGTAATGTCAAAGTCCTCTTTGCGCAACTGCAGACCCGTAGCTATTTGCATCGGGCCGCCTGCCAATTGCATCAGTTCTCTCGAACCCTTCAAATCCCAAGCGACGTTTTTGCTGGCGCCGTTCTGGTCCTTATACGGCTCAAGGGTTGAAAGTACGGCGTCGCTGTTTGACCCAAAGAAGCGATAGGTGCCGTTCGCGACTGCGGCTTGCAGTGCTGGCAGATAAAGCTGACCGTTACCATGGTCCAAACGCTTTGTTTTGCCGTAGGTAAGGGCACTTTCCCAATCCCACGACGCCAAGTTGCCATTGAGGCCAACTACGCCACTGGTCGAATCGTTGGTCACGTAATTGTACGATGGACCCAGATCATTGAAGCGATAGCGCAGACCCAGTCGAAATGCGTTTGGGTTGTCCGGATGGCCGACTGGCAGGAACAGCGTATAACCGAAGCGTTGGCCAGCCGCATTGAACCAGGTGGACGGCGCACTCGCATCAAGTGCGGGTGGCGCAGAGGTAAACGTATTTTCTGAGCGCGTGAAGCGAAACTCAGCGAACCCACTCAATGTTGATGAAAAATCAATCGCGCCGCGCGCAAAGATGCTCTTGCGTTTTGCTGGCGATTCGCCGTTGAGGTAGATGTTGGTGTCTGACCGGCACAATGTTCCGAAGGTGAGACTTGCCGGGCAACGCGGGTCAAGCGGCAGCGCAACGGTAAATGCGCCGTTGCCATTGACGGCTTCGCGACGCAGGTTAGGTGGGTAGCTGGCCGAGGAGTTCGGAAAATTGCGCAAGTTTATTGCTGACAGTGCGACTTCATTGACGTTGACTACCTCGGAAAGCTTGGTGGCATCACGCTTAAAAAACTCAGCAGAGACCATCACGTTGTAACGATCCTTGGCGAGGTCACCCCAGCCGGCGGTACCGGTAATGGTTTGGCCACGGAAGTCGTTATCGTGATTTTGGCGACCCGAATAGGTCACCTCGCCACCGGTGTAGTCTTTACGCAAAATGATGTTGATTACGCCGGCAATCGCGTCTGAACCATAAATGGCGGAAGCACCGTCTTTCAATACCTCGATGCGCTCAATGGCACCGACTGGAATCACGTTTAGGTTGAAGCCAGCACCTTGACCGAAATTCGGGTCGGCAATCGGCGCCTGCTCAACGCGGCGACCGTTGATCAATACCAGCGTGGATACTGATCCCAAGCCGCGCAGCGATACTGACTGGTTGCCACGACCAAAGCCGTTACCGGCGTTAAAGTCCTGGACTGAACCGCCGGAAACGGACGGAATGTCGCGCAACAATTCAGCAACGGTGGTGGTACCGCTCTTTTGAATGTCGTCACGCGTGATGATCTGGATCGGCGAAGGGGACTCTGAATCGACACGTTTGATGTTCGAGCCGGTAACTTCGATCTTGTCTACTTTTTGTGCGGGTGTCTGCGCATGCGCGACAAACGAAATGCCCGCGCTGCCCACGCCGATGGCGATTAGCGCCGCGGCGATTTTTTTCGGTGGAAACATGGTTACCCTTTCAGTTGGTGATAGCTACAAACGCTTAAATCTTGCGAAACTGACTGTTACTGAATCGCGATATTACGCACATTTGACGAATGAACTGTCGGCCATTGTAGCCGCGCCGTACGTGTTTGTAACTAATTGTAATCAGTTGCCCGCTAATATAAAATATATCGTTTAATCAAGTAGTTAGAAATTGCCATGGAGCAACACTTTCACAAATTGTCTGTCAAAATGGCATCTAAATTACGCGTGTGTAGCATTTACGCAACAATGCATGACTTCTTGATTGGAAATGCCGGGCGATTGTTTCGTACTATTCGCTTTGCAACCGACCACAGTGAAAGCAATTTTATCCACCCGTCAGGCATTGAAGTTCAAAAGGGGCCGAAATCCATGCGTCTGCACCCCAGGTATTTGGATCAATAGCGGCCGCAATGTAGCCATAGGTCGCTGCAACGGACAACATTCCCGCCGCATGCGCCGCCTGTATATCGCGCTCATCGTCGCCGACATAAACTATCTGACGCGGCGCAACGCCGATCAATTTCGCCGCGTAAAGCAGCGGTTCAGGGTGTGGTTTGGTATGGGCAGTGGTATCGCCGCAGACAATACACGCGGCGCGCCCTTCAAATCCAAGTTTGCGTGCTATTGGAAGTGCGAATCGCGCTGCTTTGTTGGTCACAATCCCCCAGACGACTTTTCGACTTTCAAGGTTGCTGATGACCTTGTCGATTCCGTCAAAGAGTTTGCTCTCGATACAAATATTCGCTTGATATTCGCTGTAAAACGCGTCTCGCAATTCACTGAACGATTCGTCGAGTGGCTCCAGACCGAAGCCAATATCCAGCATGCCGCGCGCGCCGCGCGACACGTAGGGTCGAATCGCTGATAGTGGTAACGATGGCAGGCCGCGCTGGTAGCGCAAGACATTCAGTGCGCGTGCCATGTCAGGTGCGGTATCGGCAAATGTGCCATCGAGGTCAAACAACACTGCAACGACCTTGCGGGCCAATATGTCACTCACAAGTTTGAGTCGCTACTGGGCAACCGACTACGAGCGAAGCAGGTCCAGCGATTTGAATTTGCGTTCAAAAACGCCAGTTGCATTCCCACCCCACCATTGCTCAATGATTGTCGTGTATAGCTCACGATAATCAATCACTGGTGCGGGACCATCGATGGCGAAAACGTCGATAACCGGCATAGGCGCCCCGAAAAGGCCGCCTTTGACTTTTCCGCCCATCACCATATGCGTTGAGCTCCAGCCATGGTCGGTGCCCTGTTTGATGTTTTCCTTCGGGGAACGTCCGAATTCATCATAGGTGGCGACAAGTGTGTCATTCCACTGGCCGATCTCGCGCATGGCGTCGCGGAATGAGGCGAGGCCCTCGGCGAGTTTTGTCAGCGTTGCCGTGTGGTATTTGTTTTGCTCCCAGTGGGTGTCAAATGCATGATGCTGATCGTCGTCGACGGCAGTCAGGCTCACGTGAATAACCGGCGGTGCCATACCGGCGGCGGCCAATTCTGCGGCGGCTCTCAACGCATCACCAAATTCGTTTGCCGGAAACGCAGTAGCAAGTGTGATCCGTTGCGGCTGTGCGTAGCTCTCAGCCAGGACACGCGCGGGCGTACTTTCCAGATGCAAGGTGCCCGCAACTTTCTGGCCGATGATCCACTCCGAGGGATGCTGCATGTTAATGACGCGAATCTTATTGCCGCGAAAAGGTCCCATCGGGTCGGCTTCACGAATGTCCAGGTCGCCAAAGGCAAGTGCATCGAGCTCAGATTTTCCGCGCAGGTTGCGCGCGGCGTTTGCGCCGAATGCGCGTGTGACCCAGCCGTCGCTGTAATAATTGCCGAGGCTCGACGCGGTAAATTGCATCTCCAGATCACGGTAATGCTGGTTAGTCACTTCTTCTTGACCGATGCCTTGCAACAATGCGATTTCTCTGCTTTCCCACGCGGGAAGCAGTGACTTGAGTGCCGGGTTGAAGCCGTGCGTCGCGGAAAATGGAATGAGTTGTTCGCGACTGATGCCGATAGTTGGCCGCAACCTGCGATAGCGCGCGTCATTGAGGGGGACGAACGTGTTGTAAGCGTCATTGCCGCCCTTCAGGTAGATCAGCACCAACAATGATCGCCGGGAGACATCGCTTGGGGCCGCTTGAAGGGTAGTGGCCCATGGCAGCGTCAGCATGGGTGCGGCAGAGGCTAGTGACAGGAATTGTCGGCGGTGCATGTGTGCTATGAACTCTTACTCGGGTTTGCGACAGGCTGCGATGTAGTTCACGCTTACATCACCGTTAAGCGAATATGTCTTGCTGAACGGATTGTAGGTCATTCCAATAAATTCGGTGACGTTAAGGCCGGCATGTCGACACATGCCAGCCAGCTCTGATGGCGTGATAAAACGTTGGTACTCGTGTGTACCCTTTGGCAGCAGATTCAATACATACTCGGCACCGATGATCGCGAACAGAAAAGATTTTGGATTGCGGTTCAAAGTTGAAAAGAACGCCCAGCCCCCGGAGTCCGACTACCAAATGATCGCCGACCTGGGATTTGAAATAACCA
>JBDTPE010000197.1:0-5640 GCA_039932875.1 Betaproteobacteria bacterium
CCACTTCTCTGAATTTTTTGGCTCATTGGATCTGCTGAAAGCCAACCGCATCACCGCCGAAACAAGATTTCCTGTCTATGAATTATTAGGACAGTTTGTTGATACGGTCGTGGTGCATCATTGGGAAAACGGCCTCAACTATCTTTATTACGATGCACTCTACGGCGGCTATCCACTGGTGCACAATTCAGAGTTCCTGAAGGATGTCGGCTATTACTACGATGCCTTTAACGTACTGTCGGGCGCCAATGCGTTAGAGTGCGCATGGCAAACTCACGACGACAATTTCCGCCAATACCGCGACAATAGCCGCGAGTTGCTTTGGTCGGTGAACCCCGACAATCCAAAGCTCCAGCAGGATCATGCCGACCTCCTCGAATCACTGTTCGCCACATGATTGCCTACTCTAAATTGCTGTCCGCCATCCGCATGGTCGGCGCCGCCTTAGCACTCATCCCGACGTTCCCGCTTGCAACTGCTGCGCAGCCAGGAGATCAGCAGACCACTAACGCACAAAGTGACCCTGCCCATCCGGAATTGACACTCACACTCTCCCTTGAACTATCGACCGAGACAGACAATGAACTCGCTCTGGTCGGCAGGCTGCTGCGGACGAATCTCTTGACGGCTGGCGATCAAATCGAACTTGTGCAGCGTTTCAGTAACCTGCGCAAGGAATTTGTCACAAAGTACGCAAGGCCGACAAACTTGCTTGGATTCAGTATCGTATCGCATGAATTGCGGCTGGCCGACCTTCAGCAATTCATTACATCGGAAAGAAAATTACGTACAACGCAGGCCGGCTACCGCAATTTGTTTGGCCGGCAAACTGCACTGGGCCTGGTTGGAGCGGGCTGGGCGGCCGAAGCATCTCGCCTTGATACCGAGAGTGGACTTGCGCCGTATCTAGCCGATTACGTTGCCCGCGAGGGCCGTACCAGTTACATCGTGCCACTGTTAGCGTATTGGGCTTATGACAGACGCAGGGCTGATGCCACATTACCTTCCGGACACTACGATTTTGTAGCGGTCGAATGGGGTGGCCTATTGGGCAGGACCAAGTACGCCAAGCTCGACTTGGCACACGAGTCCTTCTGGGCAATTTCGCCGCGAGTCTCGGCCGGCTTTTCGCTTTCACTAGGCTATATGCGCGGACTCGATGGCCACCTCAGCCCAATTTCCAAGCGATATTTCGGCGGCGGTGCGGGCTCAGTACGGGGCTATGACTACGGTGCGCTAAGCCCCAGCGACAGTAGTGGCGCGAGCATGGGCGCCGATCGTAAGGTGACCGGAACGGCTGAGGTGTTGTGGCACGCATTTGATATTGGTCCGACACCGATAGTGTTTTCGACGTTCATTGATCGAGGGCGATTTTATGGCGCGGAAAAAAGCGTCGTCGATAGCGTCGTGGCCGGTGCAATCGGCTTGGGGATTTCGGTGCCCGTCCCAATTGGACTGGTCCGGTTTTCATTTGCACGCGCAAGTGACGAGACACTGCGGACGCAGCGCTTTCAATTCGACGCCAAGGCAAACTGGAAGTAAAGTTTGGTAAATTTTTTAGACTCCATTATTGGCGCGGATTTTAGATGGGAAATAGCCGCGAAGCCGCGCCAGCGCTAGAGCCTATTGATTCATGACGTGCAATTCGAAGGAGACGTTGATGGGAAGATTCAGCCGCACGAAAATTGTTTTTGTTACGTTGTTGGCAATCGCTGCCGGTAGCGGCTTAGTCCATTCCGCTGAGACCACAACAGGAAACGCGCGACCGGCTGTACCGTCCGTTGCCAAAAGCCCACCGTTGAAAATCGGACTGGTGGCCTTTGCCAAATCGCGTGGCTTCAGTGTTTGCGCGAGCGAACTTGAAACGCTGGATCGAAACTTGTTTCTAGAAAGCGACTACTCTTTGCGCGCATTTCTTGCCGAGAACAATGTGAATTCCCGTCCGTTTTCTGCATTGATCGATTCACGAAAAGTCAGCCCGCAGGGCACGTACCTTCGCGCGCTGACCAACATTGTCGTTATACCGGGTGATGCAAAAACCGGACGTTGCACGTCGATGTACGAACAGACGCTGTACCACGACCAACACTGCGATACTGTGCGCGCGCAAATGGCGGCAGGCGCGAAAGAGACAGGAGCAAAAACGTTTGGCTCTGTTACGTTTGACCTGTTGCGCAACATGACACTTACGGTTATTCCTGTTGGCGCCGGGCAATGCGTCACGGTGATAAAGGAAGTCGCTTACTAGACTTGGTCTTCCGATAACCAAAAGGTCATCACGTGCACGACACCGCACTTGTAAATGGCAAGGCATTTTTTGATACCTACGTTCAGCCGCGATCTGGTGCAGGACTAACAGTCGTCGACATCGGTGCGCTCAACGTCAACGGCTCGCTGCGGGAAGTGTGTCCGGAGGGCGTGACGTTGGTCGGTGTTGATTTTTCACATGGGCCAGGCGTGGATATTGTTTTGAATGACCCCTACCTGCTCCCCTTTGGCGACAATGAAGTCGACGTGGTCGTCAGTTCATCCTGCTTTGAGCATGCCGAGCTTTTCTGGGTATTGTTTTTGGAGTTGCTCAGGGTGGTTAAACCCGACGGACTGGTTTTTCTCAATGTGCCATCCAATGGTGCATTCCACCGCTGCCCGGTAGATTGCTGGCGGTTCTATCCGGACAGCGGTCGGGCCCTGGTCAAGTGGGCGCACAGGAACGGATATTCGTCGGCGCTGCTCGAGTCCTACGTTAGTGCGCAAAGTGATTCCAATCCATGGGGATGGAGCGATTTTGTTGCTGTTTTTGTGAAGGACGCGGCCAGCTCGCGTAGCTATCCGAATCGGATTATCGATCGTAATATTAGTTTCAAGAACGGCTTAAGGCTAGGCTCGGACGAATTCATCAACTACGCAAATCAGACAGAGGACATGCAGAAGCTTCGTGTCGCTGGCGCGTTGCCACAGATGCATTTGCCGATCGAGTAGCGGTGAGCCTTTCACAATGGCGTGATCGATAAATCGGTCGATAACCTGAGCTGACTTCTGCCTGAAATGAACCAGACAAACTCGAATACATTCAATTTGTGCAAGCTGTGTCCTCATCTGGACGACATGGCCGACGCACTCACCTGGGGAATGACACAACTGGGCTATTCTGCGCAAGTCAGCAACGGTATTGTCGATCCATCGATGATCAACGTGCTGCTGGGAAGCTTTGGCTTCAGCGCCCGCAAGGTCAATTTGGGTTCGCGCCTGATCAACTTCAATCTGGAGCAGATTGGCGGCGACCCCAGATTGACTGGTGGTGCGGAGTATTTTTCGCTCATGCGGAATTATCCCAATTGGGACTATTCGCGACGCAATATCGGCATACTTGGTACCAGCGGCATCACCGATGTGAGTCACGTTCCAATGGGCCATGCACCGACACTGGAACGCATCAAGCACCAAATCAAGGACATTGACGTCGTCTTCTATGGCTCAGTCACGAAACGCCGTAAGGAGGCGCTGCACGCGATAGCGCAGAAAGGCTTGACTGTCGCTTTTCCCTCGGACAAGCCTTGGACTCGCGCGGAGCGGGACGAAATGATTGCGCGCGCCAAGGTGGTGGTCAACATCGACTTCTTCGACGAGATACATGTTCTCGAAGAGGTGCGCTTGAGTTTTCTACTTTGCAATCATGTCGCCGTGATATCGGAACTTGGGCCGGACACTTACTTAGAGGATGACATGCGCGGATGCATCGCTGGTGCTCCTGTGAGTGAACTACCGGAGTTGTGCGCCTCACTTTGCAGCGATGCCAATCGGCGCTTGGCATTAGCAGAGCGGGGCTATGAAACGTTCAGGAAGCGTAACTGGCTCGAACCCTTTGGACGTGCGATTCACGAATATATCGAGAGCAATCCGGTGCAATCCCGCGCCGCCAAGCGGGACGTGGATCCGCCGCCGCGAATCAATATTGGATCTGGGCGAACCTGGAAGCATGATTTCATCAACATTGACGTTGATCCGAGCCGAGGCGCCGACCTGATTTTCGATCTCAGCCAGCGTTTTCCGCATGAAGAATATTTTCAGACCTGGCGATTCGGCCGCGCCAGGCTCTCCCAAGGTTGCGCCGACTATATATTGGCTGAACATGTATTCGAGCATGTCCATAATCTCGTGCAATGCATGACGACCTGTATTGACTGGCTGCGCGTTGGCGGCACGCTGGAGATTGAGGTTCCATACGACCTGTCCTACGGTGCCTGGCAGGATCCCACACATGTAAGGGCATTCAATGAACGCTCGTGGCAATACTATGCTGGCTGGTGCTGGTATGTCGGCTGGCGTGAGTACTGCTTTGATGTGGTTTCACAAGTTCATCTCCTGGGCGACATCGGACAAAAGCTTGCCGATTCAGGACTGGATACCGATTTGATTATCCGTACCCCGAGGGCGGTCGATGCACTTCGCGTGAAGTTGGTTAAACGTGCGCTTACTGATGCCGAGAAGCATGACCACCTGCAGTATTTCCGTGAGGTCTGAAGCACGCTTCAGCAACGAAATCGTCGAAATACAATCCGCGACTGCCGTGTGTACGCAGGTTGATGAACTTCTGTCTTTAGGATATTTTGCGTACGATGAATCCAGAACTGTTTCTTGATACCGGCGGCTATCACCGCGTTGCAAGGGCCCGGCACGGGTTGGTGATGTATAACCGCTTTGACACTTACATCGGCCGCTCTATCGAAAACTACGGCGAGTTTTCCGAACAAGAGGTGAACCTTTTTCGCCAACTACTGCGGCCAAACGATACCGTGATCGAAGTTGGTTCCAACTACGGTACGCATACCCTGCCGATGGCGAAACTTGTAGGGCCCCGGGGATTTGTACATGCCGTAGAAGCGCAAAGAATCGTACATCAGGCTCTTTGCGCAACCATGGCCCTCAATAATTTGGCGAATGTAGCTTGTTATCAGGTCGCAGCGGCCGAGACAGCTGGACATTTTTTCATTCCGCAGTTTTCTTATGGCGAGGAACAAAACTTCGGGGGGATGGAGATTGACCGTCAGACTGAAGGTGAACAGGTGCACGCAGCAAAGCTAGATGATTTGATCGCCGTATCAGCGTTGAGGCTGCTCAAGATCGACGCAGAAGGCATGGAGCAGCAAGTGATTGCCGGGGCGACCCGGCTCATTGAACAACACCGGCCTGTGCTTTATGTGGAAAATGACCGGGCAGAGAAGTCACCAGCACTTGTTCGCGCCATTGCAAAGTTGGGGTATCGCCTGTATTGGCACATTCCCCCCATGTTCAATCCCGATAATTTTGCGGGCAATCCGGAGAATATTTTTGGAGCGATATGTTCAATGAACATGTTGTGCCTGCACCGTAGCACCGTTTTTGCCATGGACGAGTTTCAGGAAATTCTCGACTACGACGCACACCCGCTCTTGTCTTAGCTGTTTCTTTGCTCCAAGACAAACCCAGCATCGGGGTCCTGCCCCAATACGCGCACCAGATACGGCATCACCGCTTTCAGGCTTTCATGCAGCGTCCATGGCGGATTCAGGATAAAGAGTCCGCTTCCGCGCATGCCGAAGCCGTCTTCGGACGGCGCACTGACAGAGAGCGAAACATGCAACCAGCTCTTCACCGGGATGG
>JBDTPE010000198.1:0-5624 GCA_039932875.1 Betaproteobacteria bacterium
CATTTTGGTCTATGCGGTGGCCGTCGTCGGTTTTACCTTGATACCGGGCAAAGACCCGGCAGGCCACCTCTGGGAAATGAGCTTTCTGCAGGCCTTCTACTTCGTGAGTTTCCTGGGTACGACCATCGGCTTAGGGGAAATCCCGTACCCCTTTACTGATACCCAGCGGCTTTGGGCCACCGCAACTATCTACTCGACTGTCATTGCGTGGTTATACGCCATTGGCGCGCTATTCAGCATCTTGCAGGACCCGTTATTTCGCCGTGTGATGCAGGAGAATGCCCTGGACCGCGCGGTGCGCCGATTGACGGAACCGTTTTATCTCATTTGCGGGTACGACGATAGCGGCAGCCGGGTGACGCGCGAATTGTCCGAGGAAGGCGTGCGCGCGGTCGTCATCGATATCGACCGCGAGCGGGCTGACTCCGTCGAGATCGAAGAGATCGCTGCGGATGTACCGGCGCTCGAGGGCGACGCCAGCGATCCCAAGACGCTGGTGATGGCGGGTCTCACCCACCGCAATTGTATAGGCGTGCTTGCGCTGACTGGTGACGACAGCATCAACACCAAAATCGCACTCACCGCGAGGCTGCTGAATCCATCCCTGGCTGTGCTGTGCGCGGTACGTGACCATCTTGCTCATGCGCGGATGGCTGCAGCAGGGGCAGAGCACCTTATCAATCCCAATGACACCTTCGCCGAGCGTGTTGCCATGTCGCTACGTGCCCCAAGTATGCACGTGATCTACGAAAGCCTGACCACGCAGCGTGGCACCGCCATGGACAAGCCGATTACATTGCCGAGAGGCCGTTGGATCATCTGCGGGTTCGATTTGTTCGGACGTGCACTACGGCGGCAGCTCATCCGCCTTGGTATCGAAACTATCGTCGTGCACGCGGAGCAAGATGGCGATTTCGACGCGGACAATAGCGTTCATGGCGACGCAACCGACCCGGCCGTATTGCGCCGGGCAGGCATCGAGGGCGCAGCGGCCATCGTAGCGGGAACAAGGATAGACATCGACAACCTTGCCATCACCCTTGCGGCGAGGGGCATGAACAAGCACGCGTTTATTGTGGCAAGACAGTTGCAGAGAAGAAACGGTGCCGTCTATCGGGCCTCGCCTGCGGACCTTGTCGTTCTGAGTGGCTACGTCGTAGCCGCAGAAGTCATGCGCGTCATTCGTGCCCCGCAACTGGCAACTTTTTTGCGGCTCGCGCGCGATCAGGAGGAATCCTGGGCATCGGCTTTGCTGCAACAGATGCGCGAGGTTATCGGCGAAGACGTTGTCGAGTCGTGGTCCATCGATGTCACACCACTTACCGCACAAGCGATTTGCGCGGCACTTGAACACGGTGAGCCGGTAACGGTTCAACGCCTCATAAACCCACCCGATGAAATGGTCGAACCGCTACATGCGGTACCGCTTCTGCTGCAACGGGGCCACGAACGAATGCTGCTACCTGAACCAGAGACGCTGCTGCAGATGGGAGACCGAGTACTCTTTTGTGGGCGGGCCCGGGCCCGTTCACTGATGAGAGGACATATCGCTGCTCGAGCGCTTCCCAAACTCAACAAGCCTTCGCTGGCGCCCGCAAGCGTCTGAAGTGCGCCCTCGCTGAACAGTCAGCTTCCCACAGCGCGAAGCCGCAAACATAAAGAACAAGGACTGGCGCGCTTTCCCAGATGAAATGTCCTGAAAAGCCGCACCAATGCTGGGTTTTGCTATCTACGGGGCCGTTGCTTGACTGATACTGATTTGATGACGATGCGGTGTCTCGCAAATGGCGAAAGCGGCACGCGCGCCTTTTTCAGTGCGTCTAACATCAGCGTTCGGACCGCCTGAGAGGGCAGCAATTCCGGATCGAGCAATCGAATATGCCGTACCTGACTACCACTGCCGCAGAGCAAATTGTCAGGATCGGCAAGTTCGGCTCCCTTCAGAAAAAACAATGTCACCCAGCGCGGATACACCGCTAGCGAGAAGATGACTTCCGAAGCTCTCTCGGTTGGCCCAAAGCCAATGGCGAGCGCGTTGTAATTATCGTAGACCAACTCAATCGCGACAGGCAATAACTCACGCATGCGCTGCAGCTCTACCCGCGTTCGGGCGGCGATTTCCGGCGAGAATTTGTCGATGAATGAATCGAGTTGAACCTGTTGCTCGCGGCGCGGCATTGCGTTGCCTGCTATTTCTTCTCCACCTTAGGCGTAGCAGGCGGAATAAGATCGTCTTCAAGTTGGTCGCGCTTGTCCTGAGGCACGTTACCGTCGTAAACGTTACGCAGACGACGTTGCAGGTATGCGTCGCGAATAAATTGGTATTTGTCGAGGGCGGCGGCATCCAGCGTTGAGCTTGCGCCTAAGAAGCTCGCGCGCAGGTCAATTATTTCGAGGGCGAATGTCGCATTGCGCGTCCGGACATGGTCCATGTAGCGGAAATAGCCGGCATAAGCATCGATCGGACGGCCGACGGCATCACGCAGCGTCGAAGGTCCCATCAGCGGGATCATCAGGAATGGGCCACTGTTTAAGCCCCATTTGCCAAGTGTCTGACCAAAATCTTCATTGTGTTTTTCGAGCCCCATCGGTGTCGCCACGTCGAACAGGCCAAGCACGCCGAGTGTTGAATTGATTATGAAACGGCCAGCGTCTGAAGCCGCATCACTGGGTTTGCCCTGCAGGAGGTTGTTCAGGCTGGTGGCAACATCGCCGATGTTGGTAAAAAGATTCGTGACCCCCGCGCGGACAAAACCCGGCGTTACCGTTTGATAGCCCTTTGCTACTGGCTCCAGCACGGCCCGATCAACCGCATCGTTAAACGCGTAAGTCGCACGATTGAGACCTTCGAGAGGATCAGCCTTGGAAGTCGTCGTCGAGGCACAGCCTGATAACAGCGTAATGCCGGCGGCGGCGAAGACAGCGAGGTAATTGCGATTTATCGAAATCATGGGGCTCTTAAGTTTGTTGAAATGAAAGTCAGTGAATTGCAAATCGCAATGAAAGGTCGAGTGCAGTGATATCTTTGGTTAGCGATCCGACAGAAATACGATCAACGCCCGTTTCCGCAATTGCGCGTACGCTCGCCAAATTTACCCCGCCAGACGCTTCTAGTTCCGCACGGCCCGCAGTTAATCGTACCGCGTCCCGTAACTGCGCATTCGTCATGTTGTCGAGCAAAATTAACGTCGCGCGGTTCGCCAGCGCTTCTTGAAGTTGTTCCAGGGTCTCGACTTCTATTTCTATCATGGTGTCTGCGGGTGCCTGATGCTGCACCAGCGCAAATGCGGCTTTCAGCGCGGGGGCAATCCCACCTGCAGCCAAAATGTGGTTTTCTTTGATGAGAATGCCGTCAAACAGGCCAATGCGATGGTTGTGTCCACCACCGACGTGCACGGCATATTTCGAGGCCATTCGCAGTCCCGGCAATGTTTTCCTGGTGTCGAGAATCTTCGCCTTGGTGCCAATGACGGCAGTCACGAATCGCCCGGTATAGGTCGCGATTGCTGACAGGAACTGGAGAAAATTCAGGGCACTGCGTTCGGCAGTCAACATGGCGCGCGCATTGCCGGTAATTTCGCATAGCTGCGTATTCGCTGACACGCCTTCGCCATCTGCGACGTGCCAAAACACCTCACAGTCGGGGTCGAGTTCAGTGAAGCAGCGCTCAAACCAGGCGCAACCAGCGATGACCCCTTCCTCACGAGCGATGACGCGCGCATGCCCACGCGCCGCAGCCGGAATCAATGCTGCCGTTAAATCCCCGGTGCGCACGTCTTCTTCGAGCGCGCGCGTTACGTCGGCGGTAATTACCTCCTCAAGATCGTGCAAATGTCGGAATGGCGCATCCATGCTTGAAATTATCCGCTATTAACCCAAAGTGTGTAACAACCATTGCATTTCCAGGAAATCAAAAGAATGAGAACTGACAAACTGACTACCATGTTTCAGCAGGCGCTTTCGGATGCGCAGAGCATGGCGCTGGGAAACGATAGCGGCTATATCGAACCGCAACACCTGCTTCTGGCGCTGGTCAATCAGGACGAGGGCGGCACAGCGTCGCTACTTTCTCGCGCCGGCGTTGCGGTACCACGGCTGAAAACCGCGCTTGAAAAAGCCATCAAGAATCTGCCAAAAATCGAGGGGCAGGGCGGTGAAATTTCGGTTTCGCGCGACTTGGGAAATCTACTCAATCTCACCGACAAGGAAGCGACCAAGCGCGGCGACGAGTTTATCGCCAGCGAACTTTTTCTGCTCGCCTTGCTGAGCGACAAAAGCGACACGGGGCGGTTGTTCAAGGAACACGGCGCCAGCAAGCAGGCGCTGGAAGCGGCCGTGCTTGCGGTACGTGGGTCCGACGGCGTCAAGGATCAGGACGCAGAGGGGCAGCGCGAAGCGCTAAAGAAATACACCATGGACCTCACCGAGCGTGCCCGTAACGGCAAGCTCGACCCGGTGATCGGCCGCGATGACGAAATCCGCCGCGCCATTCAGGTGCTGCAACGTCGCACCAAGAACAATCCGGTATTGATCGGCGAACCCGGCGTGGGCAAAACCGCCATTGTCGAAGGCCTGGCACAACGCATCGTCAACGGTGAAGTGCCCGAATCGCTCAAGGACAAACGCGTGCTGTCGCTGGATATGGCGTCCTTGCTGGCCGGCGCCAAGTATCGCGGTGAATTTGAGGAGCGCCTGAAATCAGTATTGAAGGAACTCGAACAGGATGCCGGCAAGACCATCGTTTTTATCGACGAGCTACACACCATGGTCGGTGCGGGCAAGGCCGAAGGTGCCATGGACGCCGGCAATATGTTGAAGCCAGCGCTGGCGCGCGGCGAATTGCATTGCATCGGCGCGACCACACTGGACGAATACCGCAAATACGTGGAGAAAGACGCTGCGCTGGAACGCCGCTTTCAAAAAGTACTGGTGGGTGAGCCGAGTGTTGAAGCCACCATCGCCATCCTGCGTGGTTTGCAGGAGCGCTATGAGGCGCACCATGGCGTAGAAATTACCGATCCGGCCATCGTCGCTGCCGCCGAGCTTTCCAACCGCTACATCACTGACCGGTTCCTGCCGGACAAAGCCATCGATCTGATCGATGAAGCGGCTGCCCGCTTGAGGATGGAAATCGACTCCAAGCCGGAATCGATGGACAAGCTTGAGCGCCGCCTGATTCAGTTGAAAATTGAGCGCGAAGCCGTCAGGAAAGAAAAGGATGATGGCTCGAAAAAGCGCTTCAAGCTGATCGAAGAAGAAATCAAGCGGCTGGAGAAAGAGTACTCGGACCTGGAAGAAATCTGGAAGGCCGAGAAGGCGCAGGTGCAGGGTACGCAGCATATCCGCGAGGAGATCGAGCAAATCAAAGTAGAGATGGCTGATCTGCAACGCAAAGGTCAATTCGACAAGCTCGCTGAACTCCAGTACGGCAAGCTGCCACAACTCGAAGCGCAACTACATCAGGCCGAACATTCTGAAAGCAAACAGGCCAAGACGCGACTGGTGCGCACGCAAGTCGGTGCCGATGAAATTGCCGAAGTCGTCTCGCGCTCCACCGGCATCCCGGTGTCGAAAATGATGCAGGGCGAGCGCGAAAAACTCATCAAGATGGAAGACAACCTGCA
>JBDTPE010000199.1:0-5613 GCA_039932875.1 Betaproteobacteria bacterium
CACACCGAAGCGCTGGTGTCGATCGACGTCAACTCGGCGCGTGCGACCAAGGGCCACGATATCGAAGAAACCGCCTTCCGCACCAACTGCGAGGCGGCTGACGAAATTGCCCGCCAACTGCGATTGCGCGATCTTGGCGGCCTGGTGGTCATCGATTTTATCGATATGGAATCGACCAAGAATCAGCGTGAAGTTGAAAACCGCTTGCGCGACGCATTGCATTATGATCGCGCTCGCGTGCAGACCGGAAAAATTTCTCGTTTCGGATTGCTTGAACTATCGCGTCAACGTCTGCAACCGGCCCTCTCCGAATCGAGTTATATCCCCTGCCCTCGCTGTCACGGCCTTGGGCACATTCGCGATACCGCCTCGTCGGCGCTGCACATTTTGCGCATCATTCAGGAAGAGGCCATGAAAGAAGGTACGGGCGCGGTACACGCGCAAGTACCGGTTGATGTCGCCACCTTCCTGCTTAACGAAAAGCGTCAGGACATTCACAAGATGGAAATGCGCTTCAAGGTAAATGTATTGCTCATTCCAAACATTCATCTGGAAACGCCGAACTACGAAGTCGAGCGCCTGCGGTCGGACTCCGACAAACTCGATCTCTCGACACCGAGCTATCAGTTGGTCAATCGGCCGGTAGAGGAAGCGGCGAATGTAAAAGGTACGGATCTGGAATCCAAGCCTGCCCGCGCAGAGCCAATCGTCAAAGGCATTACACCGACGCAACCTGCACCGATTGCCGCCGAACCGCGTCCACGTGAAGCTGCCGTCACTCCCGCCGCATCAATGGCGGAGAAACCGTCGCTGTGGAAGCGCTTCGCCAGTCTGTTTGGTGCCGAGTCCGCGCCTGTACCACAAGCCGCTGCACAGCCTGCAACCCCGGCAAGACCGCCGCGCGAAAATCGCGACGGTCGTGGCGGTGATCGCCCGCGTCGCGACGGACGTGATGGCCGTGATGGCGACCGCAAACGCGGAGATCGCAAGGATCGCCCTGGTCAGTCTGGAACGCAGACTCAGGAGCGCGGCCCGCGCAACGAACGCAACCGTCCGAGCGAGCCACGGGCTGAAAAAATTGCCGATCCGGCAGTCGCTAGTGGACCGGCAGTCACGCCGCAGCCGCAAAAACCGCGTCAGCAACAACAGCCAAGAGCGGCGCTCGAAGCCCGGCCGGCTGAATCTGGCGACGAAGGAGAAGGTCGTGGCCGGCGTCGTCGTGGTCGTGGTGGCCGTGGCGGTCGCGACGGCAATCGCGAGGGACGTGAGCCGCAGGCAGACCAGAATGCGCCGGTCATAGCTGGCCAGACTTCTGCACCTGCCCACGAAGCGTCTGCGCAGCAACATGACACTACTCGCACTACTGAGGCTGCGCCGGTTGCTGTAGCCGCTTCCACACCTGAGGTGGAGAGTCAGGTGTACTCTGCGCCGACTGCCGTTACGGTAGAACCAGTCGTGGTCGCGCCTGCACCAGTCACGCAGGAGCCAATCGTCGTGGCATCGGCGCCTATCGAACCAACCAAGGTCGCTCCTGCCTACGTCGCACCTGCGCCAATGTTGCCCGGCATCGAAACCGCGCTAGCGATTGTTGCGGCACCGGTCGATCAGATCGATGACGCATCAGTTGTTCGTTCAACGCCGCGTCCTGCACGTCGCCGCAACCGCGACGTCGTTGCCAGCGAGCCTCTGGTATTCATCGAGACCGTTGCTGCGCCAGTAGCAGCGGTAGTCCCGCCGGTCGAAGAAGAGGCTCCGCGCCGTCGCACACCGCGCCCACGCGGACCGCGTGCCACACAAACTGAACCGTTGCTATTTGTTGAAACCAAGAATACGGTTTCTGATGATAGTGGCGACAAGACTGCCGCTTAGAATCACGGCAAGTCGTTCAGTCCGCGCACTACTGGCAGAAAAGGCCCCGTCTTCGGGGCCTTTTCATTGGTAGCAATCATTCCACTATGATTGCGAAGCAACCTAAATTGGCACGCCATTCGAATCTATTACCACCCGCGGAGAAGCCATGTCCAGCGACAAACCAGCCATCGATTTTTATTTCGATTTTTCATCGCCCTACGGATACCTCGCCTCGACGCGGATTGATGCACTCGCCGCGCGACACAATCGTCGGGTTGTGTGGCGGCCCATTCTGCTGGGTCCGATGTTCAAGGCGGCAGGCACGGCACCGTTGATTAATGTTCCGCTCAAGGGTCCGTACTCCGCGCGCGATTTTCTGCGCACTTCACGCTTCCTGAAAATCCCTTATACGCAGCCAGCCGCGTTTCCAATCGGCACACAGAATGCGGCTCGCGTTTTCTATTGGTTGTCAGATCGCGATGAAGCGAATGCGCACAAGTTTGCAAAACTTTGCTACAACACCTATTTTGCGGAGGGCGTGGATATCTCATCAGCTGAAAAGGTTGCCGATATTGCTACACAACTTGGCGAAGAACGCACCGCTGTTCAGACCGCTATCGCCGACCCAGTGGTCAAAGAACGCCTGAAAAACGAAGTAGACGCCGCGTTGACAAAGGGCGTGTTTGGCTCACCCTACATCATTGTCGATGGCGAACCGTTCTGGGGCAATGACCGGCTGGATCAGGTTGAGGCATGGCTAGCAGCGGGCGGATTCTAGGCCGACGCAAAGACGCAAAGCTCCAATGTTGACGCGGGTTTCCAGCATTTTCTTGGCTGGAGGTGGCGTGGATTGGCGTTCTAAGTCAGTCAATGCAACCCATACCGAAATACGTCGGGTGTCCCCAACGCTGGAATCAACTCGACGATTCCACCTGCAAAGATTTCTACCGCTAGCGCTGCCAGCAACAGCCCCATGATTCTGGTCGCAACGTTCATCGTCGTGGTGCTCATGCGCTCCCCGACGCGAATGGCGATACGCAGCGCGATCCACGTTACCAGCGCAACGGCGATGGCGGTAGCGCATACGCCGAGCAAGTGCCAAACCGCCTTTTTCTCGCTGGCATAAATGATGATGGTGGACATCGCACCTGGCCCGGCGAGCAAGGGTATACCCAGCGGCACCACTGCAATACTCGCTTTGTCTTCCAATTCCTCAGCTTCTTCAGGTGTCTGTTTGTCACGCGCCGGGATGGCCTGCATCATCGACATCGCATTCAGCATGATCAGGATTGCACCGCCCACTTTGAAACTGGCAATCGAGATACCGAACATGATGAGTACGCGCTCACCAAATACGGCCGAAATCAACAACGCGGCAGCCACGGTGTATGCAGCAATGCGCGCAATCTGCTTGCGTTCGATTTCTGGCTGCGTGCCGGTCATTGCGACGAAAACTGGCATGATGCCAAATGGATTGACCACCACCAGCATCGCGACAAAGATCTTTACATAGTCGACCAGCGCGAGCGTACCTTCAAACACGCCATTGCCCCTGCAGGCGGTCTGCGACGGGCATGAGATCGTCCCGCAGGAGGTGATCCAACAAGCCGCGACAGCCCGATTCAATCAGGTCCAGTACCAGCTCGAATTCGCGCGTGCCGCCGTAGTATGGGTCTGGTACCTCGCGATAATTGCAACGGTCGGCGTACGATAGCAACAAACTAAATTTCCCATGTTGTGATTCCGGGCAGAGTGCAGACAACTGACGAACATTCTCATCGTCCATTGCAATCACGTAATCGAAGCGCTCAAAGTCGGCGCGCTCAATCTGCCTTCCGCGCAATGGCGTCAGATCGATGCCGCGCTTGGCCGCGCATTTGACCGAGCGTGGATCTGGAGACTGCCCAATGTGAAAACCGTTGGTGCCAGCAGAGTCAACTTCCAGCACGTCCGTCAGCCCATGCTCGGCCACCAGCTTGTCAAACACCGCTTCAGCCGTGGGCGAGCGGCAGATATTTCCCAAACAGACAAACAGCACTTTCATCGAGAACTCGTTCGCGAATAGTTGGTTATTGACGGCAGATTGCGATGCGTATTGTACCAATCCGTCAACCTGAATCTGGCGTGATAATGCACGATGAAGTCGGTATGCTGAGCCATTGCATTGGCATAGTTACACCGTGCCGAGTGACAGTCCTTTTAGCCGATCACTGAGTCGCCCCCGCCGACGACCAGCAATTTGTTGCGAAGCATTTTTAGCTCATCGCGCGTCTGCGCGGCCTTCTCAAACTCCAGGTTGCGCGCGGCGTCCATCATCTCTCGTTCCAACCGTTTGATAGCCGTTTCAAGTTGCTTCACCGATAGCACATCGTATTTCTTCCGATCCTGCGCCGCCTTTTTCTCGGTCGCCATTTCGGAGCGTCGGTCATCCAGATCGTAGACGCCATCGATCATGTCCTTGATGCCCTTGGACACGGATTTCGGCACGATGCCATGCTTGGTGTTGTGCGCAATCTGCCTCGCGCGGCGCCTGTTGGTCTCGTCAATCGCGATACGCATGGAGTTGGTCTCCTTGTCAGCGTAGAGAATGGCGGTGCCATTGATGTGGCGCGCAGCGCGACCGATGGTTTGAATCAAGGATCGTGTGCTACGCAAGAAACCTTCCTTGTCGGCATCGAGAATCGCGACCAGCGAGACTTCGGGAATATCCAATCCTTCACGGAGCAGGTTGATACCGACCAGCACATCGAACAATCCTGCTCGCAAATCACGAATGATCTGTACCCGTTCTACTGTGTCGATATCCGAGTGCAGATAGCGAACTCTGATGCCGTTTTCGCCAAGATAATCGGTGAGGTCCTCGGCCATGCGTTTGGTGAGCGTGGTCACCAGCACGCGTTCCTGATTGACCACGCGCTTGTTCACTTCCGACAGCAAATCATCTACCTGCGTTGAAGCGGGCCGCACATGCAAAATCGGGTCGACCAATCCGGTAGGACGCACCAGTTGTTCCACAACCTGCCCCTGATGTGCCGCTTCGTAATCTGCGGGTGTGGCCGAGACGAAGACAGTCTGGCGCATCATGCCTTCGAACTCGGCAAACTGTAGCGGACGATTATCCATTGCTGACGGCAAGCGAAATCCATAGTCGACCAGATTTTCCTTGCGCGCTCGATCGCCCTTGTACATGCCGCCTACCTGCGGAATTGTGACGTGGCTTTCGTCGATCACCATCAGCGCATTCTTGGGCAGATAATCCACCAGTGTCGGTGGCGGCTCTCCTGCTTTTCTGCCACTCATATGCCGCGAGTAATTCTCGATTCCTTTGCAGAAGCCGATTTCATTCAGCATCTCTAGATCAAACGTGGTGCGCTGCTGGATGCGCTGCGCTTCCAGCAACTTGTTTTCGACGTTGAAAAATTCAATGCGCTCGCGTAGTTCAGTCTTGATACCTTCGAGTGCGTTCAATACGGTACTGCGCGGTGTGACGTAATGACTCTTGGCATAAACGGTAAAGCGAGGCAGGGTGTGAAGCGTATGGCCGGTCAACGGGTCAAACAAGGTGAGTGCATCGACCTCGTCATCGAACATCGAAATACGCAGCGCGGCCTCGGCACTTTCTGCCGGATAGACATCCAGCGAATCGCCGCGCACGCGAAAGGTGCCGCGCTTGAAGTCGAGTTCAGAGCGCGCATATTGCATCGCGATCAATTGACGAATCATGTCCTGCGGCGAAATCTTGTCCCCGGTTCGCACCAACAT
>JBDTPE010000200.1:0-5596 GCA_039932875.1 Betaproteobacteria bacterium
TTTGCCTGGCGGCAGATGCTGTGAAACCCTCGCCTGCAGAGCTCGTCATGAAGGCCTCGTTCAAGGATCGCGGACAGGCAAAGCTTGATCGGCTGGACCAGGACGAGACGCAGCGCCTCTGTTCCCAATACCCCGTCAAGCGCCCAGCGGCAATAGCCAAGAAAATCGAGGCGCTGAACATGCAGCATGTCAAGTATCCAGCGGATGGAAAAATGCTGGGCGACTGGAAAGCAGGGGAAAAAATTGCCCAATCAGGTCAGGGCAAACAATACAGCGACGATCCGGCGAAACCTTCGGGTGGCAACTGCTATGCCTGTCACCAATTGACGAAGCAGGAGATCTCTTTCGGCAATATCGGTCCGAGTCTGCTCAACTACGGCAAGCTTCGCGGTAACACTGCAGCCACGCAGAAATATACCTTTGGCAAAATTTATAACGCCGAGGCTTACGCAGCCTGCACCAACATGCCGCGCTTTGGGCACAGCGGTATCCTGACGGAAGCGCAGATCAAGGACGTTACCGCATTGTTGCTGGATCCGAATTCACCGGTAAACCATTAAGCCGCATCAAGCCCGGCGCGCCCGGGCTTTTTTGCGCCAACAACCATAAGGTAATGCTAATGAAGTGTAATTTCGCAAAGTTGGGATTGTCGGTTGCGTGTTCGCTGCTCATCTCCAACAGCACGGTTACTGCAGCTGCAGAAGCCCCCACGTTCACCGTCAAAATGTTGACCACCGAAACGGCGTTGAAGGCGGCCCAAGCAGCCTTGGCCAAATGTCGCAAAGATGGCTTCCAGGCGGCTGTGGCCGTGGTCGATCGGTCCGGCGTTGTACAGGTTGTATTGCGTGATCGCTATGCCGGGGCGCATACACCGGATATCGCTACCGCAAAGGCGTGGACAGCAGCGAGCTTCAAGCAGTCGACCGGCGCACTTGCAGTTGAAACCCAGGCCGGAAAGTCGATGAGTGGGATTCGTCAAATGCCGCGTGTAGCTGCCATCGGCGGCGGCCTGCCAATCAACGGCGGGGGAGACTTTCTTGGTGCAATTGCCGTGTCCGGCGCGCCGGGTGGCGACGCAGACGAAGTCTGCGCCAACGCCGGCATCAAGGCAATTGCCGACGACATTGAGTTTTAAAGAAAGGTCCAAAATGTCCAGTATCAGTCGCAGGGAATTCCTGCATTTGCTCGCTGTCGCCAGTGCAAGCGGTTTTGCGCTTGACCATCGGGAGACCCATGCCGCCGACGGCAAACCGAGCGCTTCTTATGATCTGCCGCGCTTCGGCAATGTACATTTTCTGCACATGACGGATTGCCACGCGCAGTTGCAGCCGATCTATTTTCGCGAACCCAATGTAAATATCGGCATCGGTAGCTCCATTGGCCAGCCCCCGCATCTAGTAGGGGAAAAATTATTGAAGTATTTCGACATCAAGCCCGGTAGCGCTCAAGCGCACGCGTTCACCTATCTCGATTTCGACAAGGCCGCTCGCAAGTACGGCAAAGTGGGCGGCTTTGCCCATATGGCAACGCTGGTCAAACAACTTAAAGCCAATCGCCCTGGCGCACTGCTGCTTGACGGCGGCGACACATGGCAGGGTTCGGGAACAGCGTTGTGGACCAATGGGCAGGATATGGTCGACGCAGCGCTGGAACTGGGTGTCAACATCATGACCGGTCACTGGGAATTCACCCTCGGCGACAAGCGCGTCAAGGAAATTGTCGACAAGGATTTCAAAGGCAAGATTGATTTCATCGCGCAGAACATTCAAACGGTTGATTTCAGCGACCCGGTGTTCCCACCATACGTGTTGAAGGAAATGAATGGAGTGCAAGTAGCGATCATTGGACAGGCGTTTCCCTACACGCCAATCGCCAATCCGCGTTACTTCACACCGGAATGGAGCTTCGGTATCAAAGAAGCCGAGATGCAAAAAACTGTCGATGAAGTCCGCGCAAAAGGGGCTGCAGTCGTGGTTTTGCTCTCGCACAATGGGATGGATGTAGACCTAAAGCTCGCTTCACGGGTGACAGGTATTGATGCGATTCTCGGCGGCCACACCCACGATGGCGTGCCGGCGCCAGTGATCGTCAAAAATCGGGCGGGTCAAACACTGGTCACCAACGCCGGCTCCAACGGCAAGTTTCTGGGCGTGCTCGATTTCAATGTCGTGAACGGCAAAATCATCGATTTCAAATATCGCCTCTTGCCGATCTTTGCAAACTTGCTCCCCGCTGATAAAGGCATGGCGGCATTGATTGCAAAGGTACGTGCGCCGTACGAATCAAAACTGGCCGAAAAGCTCGCCGTGACCGAAGGATTGCTTTACCGGCGGGGCAATTTCAACGGCACTTTCGATCAACTGATACTTGATGGGCTGATGGAAGTGAAGGGTGCTGAGATGGCATTCTCACCGGGCTTTCGCTGGGGCACCTCGCTCTTACCCGGTCAGGCCATCACCATGGAGCACCTGCTGGATCAAACGGCGATCACCTATCCGTATACCACGCTCAATGAACTGTCCGGAGAAACGATCAAAACCGTTCTCGAAGACGTGGCCGACAACCTGTTCAATCCAGACCCTTATTACCAGCAGGGCGGCGATATGGTGCGTGTTGGTGGACTTACCTACACCTGTGATCCCAACGCCAAAATGGGTGGCCGCATCAGCAACATGATGCTCAAGGGCAAACCGATCGATGCCAACCGAAAATACAAAGTCGCAGGCTGGGCACCGGTAGCAGAGGGCGCGACGGGCGAGCCGATCTGGGATGTCATGGCGACATATCTGCGTGACAAGAAAACCATCAAGCCCAAAAAACTCAATCTGCCGACGCTGATCGGCATGAAGGGTAACCCGGGCATCGCATGATGGGACTTGGCGACTTACGGATTGCGGTGCAGCTGCTGTTCGCATTGCTTGTGCATTCTGGCGTCACGATTGCAGCGGACAACGAACTGCTGCTAGTGCCGCAACTGGTAGCACCGAACGTCTATCTGATTCAGGGCAAGGCGGGCGTTGCATCGCAAGAAAATCGCGGCTTCAATTCCAATGCCGGCTTTGTGGTCACTGGCGAAGGCGTTGTGGTTATTGATGCTCTCGGTACGCCCGCGCTTGGCGAGGCAATGGTTGCCGCCATTCGCAAGATCACCGACAAGCCGATCCGCAGGGTCATCATTACCCATTACCATGCCGACCATTTTTATGGCTTGCAAGCCTTCAAAAAGATCGGCGCAGAAATTTGGGCGCATCGCCTGGGGCGCGAATATCTGGAGGGAGGAGAGGGCGCCGCCCGCCTTGCTCAGCGGCGGTCCGATCTGGCGCCATGGGTGGATGCAGCAACGCACCTGGTACCGGCGGATGTATGGCTGGACAGTGATCGATCGTTCACGCTAGGCGGGACGCAGTTTGAGATCGTCCATCTCGGCCCGGCGCATGCTCCCGACGATGTCATCGTCATCGTTGGGTCGAGCGGCGTTATTTTTACCGGCGACATTTTATTCACAGGGCGCATTCCGTTTGTCGGCGAAGCCGATAGCAAACGTTGGCTGTCTACCTTTACCAGACTATTGGCGCTCAAGCCCACCATCATGATTACCGGGCACGGCCCACCGTCGCGCAACCCAACCACCGACCTGTCACTAACGCGCGACTACTTGACCTTTCTACGACAGGAGATGGGCAAGGCGGTGGAGGAGTTTGTGCCATTCGATGAAGCCTACGCCAAGACTGACTGGGGTCGGTTTGCCAAACTTCCCGCATTCGAAGCAGCCAATCGCATCAACGCCTATGGAACTTACCTGTTGATGGAAAAAGAATCGTTGTCTAAAAAATGACTTTCACTCAACGGCTCAAGCATTGTCTCACCGGCGTGACGGTAACAATGCTGCTGGCAGTCTCGTGCTCAGCAAATTGCCAAACCACATTGCCACTGGCGAGTGATTTGGCTTTGGATGCCATTGAGAGCGGCCGCACCGGTGCGCCGTTAATCGTGATGTTCAGTCTTCCGGGTTGCCCACACTGCGAAGTCGTACGGCGCTCGCACTTGTTACCTTTGTTGCGCGATCAAACAGCGCTGCCTAGACCAATCGTGCGACAGATCGACATTACCAGCGCGTTGTCATTGCGTGATTTCGACGGCAGCAAAATCACTCACGCCGAATTTGCCGCACGCCAAAAAATCAAGCTTGCACCGGTCGTTATGTTCTTTGGGCGCAGCGGCGAGATGCTCGCCAAGCCCTTGGTTGGCTCGATGATTCCGGATTTCTACGGTGCCTATCTCGATGCGGCCCTCACGGAAGCCAGAACCAAGCTCGTCCCATAAGTCGCATTGAAGCAGCGAAGCGACGTTACTGACGTTAGAATTACGGCATGACACTCTATTCAACGATGCTACTTGTACACCTGCTGGCAGTTGTTACCTGGGTTGGCGGCATGATATTCGCGCTGTTTTGCCTGCGCCCCGCAGCCATCGCCATTTTGCCGCCCCCGCAGCGCATCCCGCTTATGCACGCCGCGCTGGACCGCTTTTTCAGTATTGTGATCATGGCTATTGCTGTCATCCTGGCAACCGGTGGGACCATGATCATTTCGGTGGGCATGAAAAATATGCCAGTCAGCTGGATGTGGATGATGCTGTTGGGTGCGGTAATGATGACGATTTTTTTCCACCTTCGTGCTGCGCCATTTCGTCGGCTTGCGCGTTGTATTCCCGCTGAGGATTGGCCGGTCGCCGCGAGGCAGCTTGAGCAGATTCGTCTTGGCGTGATGCTGAATCTCGCGATTGGCCTGTCCATCATCGCGCTGATGAAGCTCGGTCGTCCCTGATCGCGCTTCTAGTCATTATCGCGCCAGCCTATGCTGCCCACGGAATGTCTGGCAACGCTCAAGTCCCGCGTTGAATTCACGCCCTCAGGCGACGCGGTTGGCAATCTCACCATCGGTCGTGGAAGCATGGCCTCGGATAATGGCGCGCCATCGCCGGTGCTTGTCGGCATAATCGAAAACAGAATTGCCAGCGGTTCGCTAGGGGTAAAAGAGTGCGAAAAACTCGCCAGTCTGTTCAAGGTGGCAGAGGCGCAGAAACGCGGTCTGATTCTGTATGTCGACTCCGCCGGCGCACGCGTATCGGACGGATTGCCAGCGTTGGGCGCGTTTCGGCACATGTATCGGGCGGCGGTCAGTGCAGTTTCGGCGGGTGCACCGATGATGGCCGTATGTGGTGCAAACTGTTTTGGCGGCGCGTCGATGCTTGCCGCTCTCGCCGGCACGCGCGTGTATTCGGCCAACACGCGGCTGGCAATGTCAGGCCCTTCAATTCTTGCGCAAGCAGCCGGCGTATCCGCACTCGATGAAGCGTTTGCCGCGATGTCAGTGGCGGCCATCAGTGGGCAGGCGCGATCCAAGCTTGGCGCGTGTGAATTGATGGCGGCGGACCCGGCATCAATGGGTGCTTCGCATTTTATCGGCAACGACGTCATTGAACGCCACGCGCTTCTCGGGACAAGACTCAGCAAGCTGCCATCTACAGGCAAAGCGACTGTCGGCGAGAAAATCGAACGAAAGGACTTCGCCAAGCTTTATCCGCAAGGCTACGA
>JBDTPE010000201.1:0-5561 GCA_039932875.1 Betaproteobacteria bacterium
CGATCCTGGCACGAATTGAAACCCAGGCCGGGCACGGTGCCGGCACGCCGACATCAAAAACCATCGATGAGCGTGGCGATTTGCTGGCTTTTGTGGCCAATGCGCTCAAACTTGAAGTGAAGTAAAAGTGCTTCGTACTCACGCAGATTGCTGTACCGCGATTGAATTCTGCTAGTCTGACGGCATGAAAACCATCGGAATTGCGGGCTATTCAGGCAGTGGCAAAACAACCCTGATCGAGAAGGTGATTCCACTGCTCGTGAAAGAGGGGTTGCGTGTCTCGCTCATCAAGCATGCACACCACGAATTCGACCTGGACCATCCAGGCAAGGATTCACATCGCCACCGCATGGCGGGTGCCACGGAAGTGTTGATCACCTCTAGCAATCGCTGGGCCTTGATGCATGAGCTGCGGGGCGCAACGGAGCCGACGCTGGAGGAGCAGTTGAAGCATCTTGCACCCTGCGATGTTGTGATCGTCGAAGGCTGGAAGCATCACGCCATGCCCAAGATCGAAGTGCATCGCAAGCTTTCTGAGAAGCCGCTACTTTTCCCGAAAGATAAATCGGTGATCGCGGTTGCGAGCGACGAATCACTCGCTACCGAACTTCCGCAGTTTGAACTTGACGATGCGCAAGCAGTGACCGCATTCATGATCAAATATCTGAGTCTTCGCAAGGCCACTATGCACGTCGTGAAATGATGCTGAACGTCTTGTATTTTGCGAGTTTGCGTGAAGCCTTCGGTATCAAAAGTGAACACATCGACTTGCCGTCGCCGGCAAGTGTGAGTGCGCTCATCTCCCTGCTGCGCGCGCGCGGCGGCGCCTGGACTGAAGCACTCGGATCAGACAAACGCTGGCGGGTGGCGGTGAATCAGGAGATGGCGTCCATGGATGCCGCACTGAATGCTGGCGATGAAGTCGCCATATTTCCTCCGGTCACGGGCGGTTGATCGGCATTCTCTCGATGATGGCAGAAAGTACAGTGAAGATGATGCCAACAATACGTGTGCAGACTGAAGATTTTAATTTGGGCGCGGAAATGACTGCGCTACGAGCGGGCAATACAAAAATCGGCGGTATCGTCGCATTCGTCGGACTGGTTCGCGACGTCAATGATGGGGCTGGTGTCAACACGCTCACGCTCGAGCACTACCCTGCCATGACCCAAAAGGCACTTGTCGACATCGTCGATCAGGCGAGGAGGCGCTGGGAAGTGATTGACGCAACCGTCATTCACCGCGTCGGACAATTGAGTCCCACCGACCAAATTGTGCTGGTGCTCGTCGCCAGTGCGCACCGAGGCGACGCATTTCAGGCATGTGAGTACATCATGGATTTTCTTAAAACGCAGGCGCCGTTCTGGAAAAAAGAGTCGACGGTTGACGGTGATCGCTGGGTGTCAGGCCGTGAAAGCGACGACGAGGCTGCGTCGCGCTGGCAGGCACAACCAGGGAGAAATTAAAAATGGCGCAAAGAAACGTTCTGGGCGGTGAATTGGAAAGTTGTTGCATGTCACCGATGACAGGTTATTTTCGGGATGGCCATTGCCATACCGATGATAGTGATCAGGGTTCGCACACCGTCTGTGTACGTGTAACTGATGAGTTTCTGACGTTCAGCAAACGTACCGGTAATGACCTTTCCACGCCACATCCGGAGTTTGGATTTCCCGGACTGAAGCCGGGCGATAAATGGTGCCTGTGCGTATCGCGATGGGAGGACGCTTTTCTAGCTGGGGTTGCACCGCGCATCGTACTCGCGTCCACGCACGAGCGCGCCCTCGATGTCGTTGAGCTCGCCGAGCTTAAGGCGTACGCACTGGATCTGAACTAGGTTCCGTCATTCCGAATCACGCCACGGTAGCGCGACGGAATCGTCACGTAGCAATGAGACATTTTTGATCGCCAGCGCGAAACAGATTCACGATTCGACATTGCACCCACCTGCAATCTGGTCACCCCCGTTCGCCTTGTCCGAGACGACTATTTAACCCTACAGTTTTCTATTCACAAATGTCCCAAATGCAGGTTAGACTCAGGCCTCGTTGTTAAACAAGGGGAGTTTCAAATATGGAAGATGCAGATTTAGCCGGTGCAGCTGGCATGGGGATGGTGGGTTTCGTAATCTGGCTCGCGGTCATGGCGTTTTTTATCTACGCCGGATGGAAGTTATACGTAAAAGCAGGTCAACCGGGCTGGGCGGCAATTGTCCCGATTTACAACATCATCGTACTGCTGAAGATCGTCGGTAAGCCTTGGTGGTGGGTCATTGGCATGCTCATCCCGTTCGTCAACTTCATTGTTCTGATTTTAATTTGTGTCAACCTTGCCAAGGTCTTCGGCAAAGGCACAGGATTTGCCATTGGATTGATTTTGCTAGGATTCATTTTCTTTCCGATTTTGGCGTTTGGCGATGCAAAGTATACGGCGCCGCCTGAGCCAGTCTGACCCGGCTTGAGATGTGTAAGTCATACGGCTTCTCTGAGCATCTGAATCGATAAGATTCCTTGAGTCCGCTGCCGCTGAAATCGGTTGCACAATAGAAAAAGCCGACGCAATGCGTCGGCTTTTTCGTTGCTGAGGTCGAATCGACCGGCATTCAAATGGGCTTAGCCCTTCTTGAAGAACACGTAGTCTGCAGTGTAGCCGACGGTGGTTTTGGCGCCGACATTTGCCGCTGCACAAGCTGGTGTGGCTGGAGCAACGCCGCCAACTGTCTTCAGACGTTGAATGTAGGTCACATCAGCCATTGCGCCTTTCCCGGTCGTTGGTGCAGCTTGCACCAGTTGCAACGGGATCGCGCCAGCAACACCTGGGGAAACTGCCAATTGCTTGCCAGTCACTTTGGAGCCATCGGTGGATTCCCATGTTGGGCCGCCGTAATACTTGCCGACTTCTTTCTTGTTGGCATCCCACAATTTCGCGTCAGGACCGGCGAACGTCCACGCAAACGAGCCTGGCTTGTCTGCAACAGCTTTGCATTCGTAATTAAGTAAGCCCGTGGCTGCAAGCGTCATTGCGGCTTTGTTACCAGCCGGCGGGGTGATTTCAGCTGGGGTTTGAGCGAATGCAGATACCGCCGTCAATGCTGCGATCAGCGGGAGAACCTTGAAGCTTGCTTTCATGCGTAATACTCCTGATTGTTGAGTCGAGACTAAGTGAGTGAGGAACTACAGATGTTACGAAATGTTGCTACGGGTAAAGCGCGATTATGGATGAAAATTAGATGTTGCGAAAGCTGACACGAAGCTGACACGTCTCAAATTGCCACTTGTCTGGATGCCAAGGCAACGTAGAGCGCCATTCCACGGCCTTTCGCGAACGAAACTGTCTGTGACGCCGCGTCAGTGCTTGATCTACGCTATTTTCGCAAAAAATGCGGTCACGATTTCCAGTGCGCATTCGATGTCGGCCCGAGTAACATCAAGATGTGTAACCCAGCGCTGTTTGCCGTACGCGCTCGAGACCGAAACGCCATTGGCTTTCAGATGCAAATTAAAAGACGCGAATAGCGGAGCCGGGACTTCAGCCCAAAGAATATTGGTCTGCGGAGCTTCGATCACCAATTGCCCGCGCGAAGCCCGTATCAACCCGGTTGCCAGCAATGCGGCGTTGGCGTGATCCTCCTTGAGCCGATCAATCTGATGATCCAGTGCGTAGATTCCTGCAGCCGCAATCACACCCGCCTGACGCATGCCGCCGCCGAGCATTTTCCGCATCCGTCTGGCTTTGCGTATCAGTTGCTTGTTCCCCAATAAGAGTGAACCGACCGGTGCGCCCAATCCCTTGGACAGACATACCGATACCGTGTCGAAGTCGCGACAGATATTGTTGGCGGCTGCTATCGTCGTGGAGGGGCTCGCTGAAGTAGCTGCAGCGTAAGTTGCGGCATTAAATAGCCGTGCCCCATCAAGATGCGTGGCCAGACCACGCGCATTGGCCAGCGCTTTTACCTTCGGTGCATAATCAGTCGGCAATACCTTGCCGCCCCATGTATTCTCAAGTGCGATCAAACGTGTGATGGCGTAGTGTGCATCATCGGGTTTGATGGCTGCCTCAATCGCGGCCAGATCCATAGTGCCGTCGGCGCGTTGCTCAAGCGGTTGCGGCTGTATCGACCCCAGAACCGCCATGCCACCCGCCTCCCAGCGATAGGTATGGGCCATCTGGCCGACGATGACCTCGTGTCCACGTTCGCAGTGGGCAAGCAAACCGAGCAGATTGGTCTGCGTTCCGCTGATGCCGTACAAGGCGGACTCGAAACCCAGCATCGCCGCAGCCTTTTCCTCCAGCGCATTGACCGTAGGGTCTTCGCCATAAACGTCATCGCCGACCGGTGCGTTCAGCATTGCCTGCCGCATCCCAACTGTTGGACGCGTCACCGTATCACTACGAAAATCCATATCGTTACTTTCCGTCAGTCTGGCGATTGGCCTATGCGCCACAAAATATTTCGCGCGTCAGTCCAATCATTTGCAAAATGCGCTCATCTTCAATCCGGTAATAGACCCGGGTGGCCTCCTTGCGCGAATTGATGATGCGGCATGCCTTGAGTATGCCGAGATGCTGCGAGATGTTGCTTTGCGTGGACCCAACCGCTTCGGTAATTTCTTGCACCATCATTTCGCCTGAAGACAGCAAGCACAGGATTTTGATGCGCAGCGGATGGGACATCGCCTGCATCGCGACAGCGGCTTGCTCAATATTCTCGGCCTTGCCAATAAGTGCAAAAATGTCCATCGGGACAGATTCAACCGGCAACAACATTGCGGCACGCTTCGCGGTGGTCGTCTTGTTTGTCATGGTTGCTTAGTCCTGGTTTCTACCGGAATCAAGAGCCAAACGCATTGAGTCCAGTCTGCGCGCGGCCGAGGATGAGTGCGTGTACGTCGTGTGTGCCTTCGTAGGTATTGACTGCTTCCAGATTCATTACATGGCGGATAACGTGGTATTCATCGGCAATGCCGTTGCCGCCGTGCATGTCGCGTGCCACGCGGGCGATGTCCAGTGCCTTGCCACAGCTATTGCGCTTGATAAGCGAAATCATTTCTGGCGTTGCGCGGCCCTCATCGAGCAGACGCCCCACCCGCAGTGAACCCTGCAGCCCGAGCGTAATTTCGGTTTGCATGTCGGCCAATTTTTTCTGCACCAATTGTGTCGCCGCCAAGGGTTTACCAAACATGATGCGGTCCAACGTGTATTGCCGCGCAGCGTGCCAGCAAAACTCTGCTGCGCCCATCGCACCCCAAGAAATACCGTAGCGCGCTTTGTTGAGGCAGCCAAACGGCCCCTTCAGACCTTTTACGTTTGGCAGCAGGTTTTCCTCCGGCACAAATACATCGTCCATGACGATTTCGCCGGTCACCGATGCGCGCAGCGAAAATTTCCCTTCGATCTTCGGTGCCGATAGACCCTTCATGCCCTTCTCAAGTACGAACCCACGAATAGTGTCGGCATCGGAAGTGTCTTTAGCCCAGACCACAAACACATTGGCAATCGGCGAATTGGTGATCCACATCTTCGCGCCATGTAACTGGTAGCCGCCCACCACCTTTTTC
>JBDTPE010000202.1:0-5552 GCA_039932875.1 Betaproteobacteria bacterium
AATGATTCAGATGCAGTCGATTCTCGACGTCGCCGATAACACCGGCGCGCGATCGGTGATGTGTATCAAGGTGCTCGGCGGCTCCAAGCGTCGTTATGCCGGCATCGGTGATGTCATCAAGGTCAGTATCAAGTCCGCGCAGCCCCGTGGCCGCGTGAAGAAGGGCGAAGTCTATAACGCCGTGGTGGTGCGTACCGCCAAGGGCGTGCGCCGCAATGATGGTTCGCTGATCAAGTTCGACGGCAATGCCGCCGTGCTGCTGAATGCGAAGCTGGAGCCGATTGGCACCCGTATTTTTGGGCCGGTTACGCGCGAACTGCGTAACGAGCGGTTCATGAAGATCGTGTCGCTGGCACCGGAAGTACTGTAAGGAGCCGATCAATGAGCAAAATCAAAAAAGGCGACCAGGTTGTCGTCCTCACCGGCAAAGACAAGGGCAAGCGCGGCACCGTATTGCGCGTGGTTCCTGAAGTTGACCGCGCCGTGGTGGAAGGCATCAATCGCGTCAAAAAGCACTCCAAGCCGAACCCGATGAAGGGGATGACGGGCGGAATCGTCGAGAAAGAAATGCCGATTCACGTTTCCAACATTGCCATCTTCAATCCGGCTACCAGCAAGGCTGACCGCGTTGGCTACAAGACCCTGGATGACAAGCGCAAAGTGCGCGTGTTTCGTTCCAACGGTGAAGTTGTCGACGCGTAAGGATCAATCATGACTCGACTGCAAACACATTACAAAGACGTTGTGGCGCCGGCGCTGATCAAGCAATTCGGCTACAAGTCCACGATGGAAGTGCCGCGCATCAGCAAGATCACCCTTAACATGGGTGTGGGTGAAGCGGTGGCCGACAAGAAGATCATGGATCACGCCGTGAGCGACATGAAGAAGATCGCCGGGCAAAAGCCGGTGGTTACCCTGTCGAAGAAATCGATCGCTGGCTTCAAGATCCGCGACGGTTACCCGATCGGTTGCATGGTGACGCTGCGCGCCAATCGTATGTATGAATTTCTTGATCGCCTGATTACTGTCTCGCTGCCGCGCGTACGCGATTTTCGCGGCATCTCGGGCCGTTCTTTCGATGGCCGTGGCAACTACAACATGGGCATCAAGGAGCAGATCATTTTCCCGGAAATCGAGTACGACAAAATTGACGCGGTACGCGGCATGAATATCTCGATTACCACCACTGCGAAGACGGACGCGGAAGCCAAGGCTTTGCTGGCCGCTTTCAAATTCCCGTTCCGAGGCTAAAGGCACGTCATGGCTAAACTCGCTCTCATCAACCGTCAGGAAAAACGCGAAAAGCTGGTCAAGAAATTCTCGGCCAAGCGTGCGGCGCTCCTGAAAATCATCAATGACCAAAGCATCCCGGAAGAAGACCGCTATCAGGCCCGCCTGAAGCTGCAAGCTCTGCCGCGCAATGCCAACCCGACGCGTCTGCGCAATCGCTGCGCGATTACCGGTCGTCCGCGGGGCACTTACAGCAAGTTTGGTCTGGGTCGAAACAAATTGCGTGAAATCGCGATGCGCGGCGAAGTGCCGGGCATGGTGAAAGCAAGCTGGTAACCGGAAAGCGAACGGAGACAAATAATGAGCATGAGTGATCCGATCGCCGATATGCTGACTCGCATTCGTAATGCGCAGCAGTCGGAAAAAGTCGATGTGACGATGCCCGCTTCCAAAGTGAAGTCGGCCATTGCCAAGGTATTGAAGGACGAAGGCTACATTGAAGACTTCGCCATTCGCACCATCGAAGGTAAAAACGAACTGAACGTCAGCCTCAAGTATTACGCTGGCAAGCCGGTGATCGAAAAGATCGAGCGCATCTCGCGCCCTGGCCTGCGCGTTTACCGCGGACGTGAAGATATCAAACCCGTCATGAACGGCCTCGGTGTGGCAATTGTGTCCACGTCGCAGGGTGTCATGACCGATCGCAAAGCGCGCGCTACCGGTGTCGGTGGTGAAGTGCTCTGCATCGTGGTGTAAGGAGCCAAGAACATGTCACGCGTAGGCAAGCTCCCCATCACCGTTCCCGCCAAAGTGGAAATCACGCTGGCCGCGAACGAAATCACGGTCAAAGGTCCGCTCGGCACGCTTAAGCAGGCTTCCTCCACCAATGTTACCGTCAAGAAAGACGGCGACAAGCTGGTGTTCGAAGCGGTCGGCAACTCCAAGCATGCCAATGCCATGTCCGGCACGATGCGCGCACTCGTTGCGAACATGGTCACCGGTGTGGAAAAAGGTTTTGAACGCAAGCTGACGCTGGTCGGCGTGGGTTACAAGGCGCAGGCTCAGGGCAACAAGCTGAACCTCACGCTCGGTTACTCGCACCCCATCGTGCACGACATGCCGGAAGGCGTGAAGGTCGAGACCGCAATCCCGACTGAAATTCTCCTCAAGGGCATCGATAAGCAGAAGGTTGGCCAGGTTGCCGCCATCGTTCGCGGATATCGTCCCCCCGAGCCGTACAAGGGCAAGGGCGTGCGTTATGCCAACGAGAAGATCACCCTCAAAGAGACGAAGAAGAAGTAAGCGAGGCCATCATGATCGACAAGAAAATCTCCCGCTTGCGCCGTGCCGCGAAAACCCGCGCCACCATCGCACGCTTAAAAGCAGTTCGTATGACCGTGCACCGCACCAATTCGCACATCTATGCGCAGATCCTCGATGCCAACGGAGCCAAGGTATTGGCTTCAGCGTCGACCGCCGAAAAAGAAGTGCGTGGACAGGTCAAGCATGGCAGCAACAAAGAGGCGGCCGTGCTGGTCGGCAAGCGTATTGCCGAACGCGCAAAGGCGGCTGGTGTTTCCTCGGTCGCGTTTGATCGTTCCGGTTTTGCGTATCACGGTCGCGTCAAGGCGCTGGCCGAGGCGGCTCGTGAAGCCGGCCTCACGTTCTAATTAAGGAATCGACAAATGGCAAGAAACGATCAGCAAGAAGACAAAGGCGACGGCCTGCGCGAGAAAATGATCTCGGTAAACCGTGTCACCAAAGTGGTGAAGGGCGGACGAATCCTGGGTTTCGCCGCGTTGACCGTGGTGGGCGATGGCGATGGTTCCATTGGCATGGGCAAGGGCAAGTCGCGTGAAGTACCGGTTGCGGTACAAAAGGCAATGGAGATGGCTCGCCGCAAACTGGTCAAGATTCCGCTGAAAAACGGTACTTTGCATCACACCGTTATCGGCAAGCACGGCGGTACGCGGGTATTCATGCAACCTGCCGCTGAAGGTAATGGTATCAAGGCCGGTGGCGCCATGCGCGCAGTATTCGAGGTAATGGGCATCACAAACGTGTCGGCAAAATGCCACGGCTCCACGAATCCTTATAACGTGGTTCGTGCCACGCTTGATGGCCTGTCGCAGATCAGCCGCCCTTCGGAAATCGCTGCCAAGCGCGGCAAGACCGTTGAAGAAATTCTCGGTTAATCGGAGGCGCAAAGAAGACATCATGGCAAATCAGAAAACCATCACCGTCACATTGGTCAAGAGCACCATCGGTCGACTGGAAGCACACAAGGCATGCGTGCGCGGCCTGGGCTTGAAAAAGCCGCACCAGACCGTCACTGTTATTGATACGCCCGACAATCGCGGCATGATCAACAAAGTGAGCTATCTGCTCCGCGTTGACGCCTGATTGCTGGAAAGCGAAAGCAAAAAATCATGGAACTGAATACCATCAAGCCCGCAGAGGGCTCCAAGAAGAATCGCCGTCGTGTCGGACGTGGTATCGGCTCGGGCCTGGGCAAGACGGCCGGTCGTGGCCATAAGGGGCAAAAATCCCGTTCGGGCGGTTTTCACAAGGTTGGATTTGAGGGCGGCCAAATGCCGTTGCAACGTCGTTTGCCGAAGCGCGGCTTCATATCGCTGACCCGCAACGACATAGCACAGGTTCGTTTGTCTGAACTCGCCAAGATGCCGGTCGACACGATTGATTTGCTGGCATTGAAGCAGGCTGGATTCGTTCCGCACGCGGCTTTGACGGCAAAAGTATTTTTGTCGGGCAAGATCGAGAAGAAATTAAAGCTGGTCGGTATTACGGCTACCAAAGGTGCCAAGGCTGCCATTGAAGCGGCGGGCGGCTCCTTTGAAGATTTGCCGAAATCCGAAGCGGCACAGGCTTAATTTACAAAGACTGAACAGGAAACGGATTTGGCTTCCAACCCTCTAGCGGCAATGGGCAAGATGAGCGACCTGAAACGCCGGCTGGTGTTTCTGGTGCTGGCGCTCATCGTCTTCCGCATTGGTACGCATATTCCGGTTCCCGGCATCAACCCGGTCGAGTTGGCAAAATTGTTCGATTCCCAGGGTGGCGGCATCCTGGGTATGTTCAACATGTTTTCGGGCGGCGCGCTATCGAGATTCTCGGTCTTCGCGTTGGGAATCATGCCGTACATCTCCGCCTCAATCATCATGCAATTGCTGACGGTTGTTTATGCGCCGCTCGAAGCGGTCAAGAAAGAGGGCGAAGCCGGGCGTCGCAAAATTACGCAGTACACCCGATACGGCACCGTCGCACTGGCATTGTTTCAAGGAGTGGGTATTTCAATTGCACTCGAATCCCAACCTGGCTTGGTAATCGATGCGGGCATGGCGTTTCGCCTGACGACGGTCATCACCCTCGTCTGCGGCACAATGTTCCTGATGTGGCTGGGCGAGCAGATTACCGAGCGCGGTGTGGGCAATGGCATTTCGCTGATCATTTTCGCCGGCATTGTGGCGGGACTGCCGTCTGCAATCGGTGGAACGCTGGAATTGGCGCGCACCGGCGCAATGTCGATCCCGGTGGTGTTGGGAATTGTCATACTGGTCGTTGGCGTCACCTTTCTCGTGGTATTCGTTGAGCGTGGGCAACGAAAGATCTTGGTTAACTACGCCAAACGCCAGGTAGGCAACAAATTGTATGGTGGACAGTCTTCGCATTTGCCGCTGAAATTGAACATGTCGGGCGTGATTCCACCTATCTTTGCGTCCTCGATCATCTTGTTTCCGGCCACGGTGGCCGGCTGGTTCGGCCAGAGTGACAACATGACCTGGTTGAAGGATATTGGCGCGGCCCTTGCCCCAGGGCAGCCGCTTTACACAATTCTCTATGCCGCCGCGATCATATTTTTCTGTTTCTTCTACACGGCCCTGGTATTCAATTCCAAGGAAACCGCAGACAACCTGAAAAAGAGTGGTGCGTTCGTTCCTGGAATTCGGCCTGGTGAACAGACTGCCCGCTATATCGACAAGATTCTGATGCGCCTCACGCTTACCGGTGCAGTGTATATCACGCTGGTTTGCTTATTGCCCGAGTTCCTGCGACTTCAGTACAACGTGCCCTTTTACTTTGGCGGTACATCGTTGCTGATCATCGTGGTTACCACCATGGACTTCATGGCGCAACTTCAAGCCTACATGATGTCGCACCAGTATGAGGGGTTGTTGAAGAAGGCCAATTTCAAGGGCGGCGGATTTTCCGCGCGCTAGGCCGTACAAGGATTATTGAGGGTTAATGGCGAAAGAAGAAACGATCCAGATGCAGGGGGAAATTGTGGAAACACTTCCCAATGC
>JBDTPE010000203.1:0-5531 GCA_039932875.1 Betaproteobacteria bacterium
TGATTTCGAAAGCCGAAGCGCAATACGGCGATGGTTCAGGCAAAAGCATCGATTTGGCGATTACCGATACTGGCGGCGCTAGCGGCATTATGGGGCTCGCTGGCTGGGCCAGTATTCAAGGTGAAAAAGAAGATCAATATGGCTCTGAAAAAACGCAAAAGGTGAATGGCCGTCTGATTCACGAAAAATCGCGCAAAAGCGGCGGCGGTGAATACAACGTCGTTGTTGGCGAACGTTTCATGGTGGAAGCCAAAAGCAGCAGCGTCGACCTGAACACACTCAAGTCAGCAGTGGCCAGCATTGATCTGGGAAAGCTGGAATCGATGAAGGATGAGGGCGTAAAGAAATAGTCGACGCTAATATTGATGCGGCGTTTGGAGGCTTTTCGCTATGGAAGGCGCGCCAGCGCTGGATCTAGTCTGGTAGTTAAGCGGGCAGGTTGCCGACTTCAGTATTGAGGCGGCTAAAGGACATGAGGCTGAGCGACGCTCACTAAACGATTGGAAACAAACATGACACCCGAGGAACTCCGCGCCAAGCTCATCCGCAATTTCAACGATGCCGCGTTCGAAACATCGGACCGCGCGCCCTTGTATGACGGCGCGCGAAGTGCGCGATTGGCAAGAGGGTCAGCGGCGCAAAAAATGGGCGCTTCCATCGACATTGTGCCGGCCGGTAAGCGATCCTGCCCCTATCATTTTCACTATGTCGAAGAAGAAATGTTCGTCGTCCTCGAAGGCGAGGGCACGTTGCGTGTAGCCGGTGAAATGCTGGCCATTCGCGAAGGGGACATCATGTTCATTCCGCCAGGCCCAGAGTATCCGCACCAGATACTCAATACGTCGGATAAGCCACTCAAGTATCTATCGTTCTCGATCAACGCCGAAACGGAAATCTGCGAGTACCCGGATTCAAGCAAGTACCTCGCTTTCTCGCGAACTAAAGGGCCACTACTCGACGGTGGCCGCATGCACCGCGTTAAAGACGACCTTGATTACTGGGACGGAGAAGCGTAAGCAACCCTGTCCCGCGGTAATTCAAGCTTGTCAGCGGACCGGCTATGGATTTTCCTGTGGATTTCCACTGCAGTCCGCGATCTGCGACACCAGCTACATCGACGCAAAAGTCATGGAGCCATAGATGGCGATAGCGGTAATCGCTGCGCCAACGCTGAATCGCCGGTTCCACACTTTCGCCTCATCCTTTTGCCCCTTGGACATCCGTGTCTGCGTATAGATGATGCCGATGATCATAGCGACCACAAGTACATATGCCGTCAGGAAGTAGTAATCCGCGATCATCGTGTAGCCGACCTTTGGAAATGAGCTTTTTTGCGACATGTGATAAACCAGAATACCGACCAGGCCGGAGATTGAGGCGTTAATGCGCGGCGCGAATTGGTCCAGTGGCACCCACAGGATCAGCAGGATGATGCCAAGGATGATGATCAGTGGCAGGAAAAATGTGAACAGGTAGGGTTTGAGGATACGTTTCAGGTCGATCTCCATATTGACCGTCGAAAAATAGATTGGGCTCTTGTAATTGGTGCCCAAGCGATAGTCTGGATCGCCAAACGAAGACTCATAACGGTAGAGATCCGAGAACACATTGCGCCCCAGATACTTCCATTCTTGTGGCTTGATATCGCCGATAGCGCCGGTTTCCATATGTCTGGAATCGGGAACGAGCATGACGTGTGTGGAGTTCTTGTTGGCATGAGCAATCGACAACGGCAGCGTTTGCGCGTCAAACGGAAACGCAGTCAGGTCGAATGGTGCGCCAAGCGTAAGATGTTTGCGATAGGCGCGATACTTGGTGGGGCCGGAGAGGTCCTCCTTCAGGACTGACGACACCTCTTTCACCGCGTTTACCGCGCCAATCTTCTCGATATCCTTGTTCTCCAGCCTATCGCCGGACCACTTGAACCACATGAATACGTCGACATCCCACAACATGTCCTTGATGTTGATGTCGTTGATGCGAATGACATCTACACCGACAAAGACGACATCGACGATGTGGTAGGGCATGGCGTCGGACATTAGCAATTGGCCCTTCTTGAGTCGTTCGCGCAACTCCCTGAGAATGTATTCCTCGCGTGGCCGCAACAGCTGTACTGATGCAGTCTTGAATCTTCCGTCTTTCATGACCGATACCAGCGCATCTCGCCGGATGGCCCGGCCAGTGTCAGCCACAGCGGCAGCCGGGTCGACGGCAGTCGGCCTGTGCATAGTTGGCGCAGACTCAGTTGCGATGACGACCTTGATAGCGGTCTTGCTGGCAGAAGTGGCGGGCTTTGCTACATCGACCTCAGCCGGATTTACGTTGGCGAGCTCCGCGACGTATTTCCGCACATACTCAGCCGTCTTGTCTTTGGCGTTGCTGAAAAACAGATTACCCGTCGCACCCTCAATTGCGGTGTGCAGGTCGAGTTTGGCAAGGAAATCACGAATGCCTGCGCGTGTAGGCGATACGCTTGGTGTCGCGCCTTCGCTAGCTTCGATAGCTCTGGACAAAAGCAGCGCAGCGTCGAATGCCATAGCCGCTGGCACAGATGGAGATTCGCCGAATTTTTTGGCATACGCGCGGGAGAATCGGGACGCTTTCTGGTTAGCGACTTCCCATAGAAAGGCTGACGCCAGATAAACGTCCTTGGTGGATTTCTCGTCGACGTCAGTGAGAAATTTGGGATTCGACCAGGTATTTGGGGCCATCACCGGTACCCTGATGCCTTGTTCACGAAGTTTGGGCAGGAACACCAGTCCTGCTTCGCTGTGTGTCATCGGCACTACGATTCCGAACTTCTTGTTTTCTTCAGCGTCGGGCAGGTTTTTAGCCACCCAGTCCTGCGGCACCAGCAGATTCTCGACTGCCACTACCTTTTGTATGGTTAGTCCAATGCGCGCCGCTTTTTGTGCGAATGAATCGCGCAGTGCAATGCCAAACGGGTCGGTGGCGTGCATCAGGAGGACGTTATCTTTCTTCAATACCTCTTTGACGTACACCGCCATGAACGCGCCCTGTCTTTCATCTGCGAGGTTCAGCGTGAACATCCATTGATTGGCGGCGAGGAACATCGGGTTACTTACGTTCGGCGAAAGAAACGGGATCTTTGCGTCACCGAATATTTTTGCTGTTGCCATCGCTGTGGCGGGGTAGTAGTGGCCGATGACTGCCAGCAAGGAATCGTCCTTGACCATCTCGGCCGCGGTTGCAGCGGCTTTAACTGGATCATCAAAATCGTCTCGCACGACAGCTTCCAGTTGCACCCCATGGCCTGCTTCGGAAGCGTTGAACTGCTCGATAAACAGTTCAACTGCGTTCTTCAGGGGAATACCCTTTTCCGCTTTCGCACCGGTTAACGGGACGAGCACGCCGATCCGGTAAGTCTTGGCTATCGTCGAAAAGGATAGGCAGAGGAGCAGACAGGCAAAAACGATTCTTGAAAATAGGGGCACTACAGACTCCTTGAGGTTGATACATTTAAACCAACGCGTTGACTCGCAGCCGCGGGCAATTTGCCGGGTTGCTTCTAAACTCTGGGTCGCGAGCGCCTGGCGTTGCGCGTATCAGACCAGCCAAATCAGGCTAGCCTGCAAACCCGCCGAGATGGGACAGGATTGCAGACGCAGCCATCGCGTTGCGTATTACGACTTAATTGACTCGCCGTATAGACGAAAACTCGTCGTTATAGCCACGCACGTTGGGATATCGCCCAGGTGCATAGGTTTTGCAATTGCCGCGATATCGGGCGTCAGTACACAATTCCCAGCGGCCCTTGTTGACGATAAGCGACGACACGGTATCGTTGAAGTTATTTTCCTGCAGATCGGCGAGATCGCCTCTCACATTGAGTCTGCGGCCCTTAAAGTCATCGTGTTCGTATAGTTCAACATCCGGCGAGTTGAGGGCGGACGCGGGCGGGGGCGGGGGTGTGGGGCGGCTATCACCACGGTATTCGCGCGGACTGTCATTGCGATCGCGGTCTTCGCGATGGCGGTTCACTTTGTCATAGGCGGCACGAAATCCGCGCATGCTGAACTTCGCGATTGAAAAATTATCACCGCCGGTGCCGCGGGCGATGCCGATGCTGTTCTCGTCGGCATTGAGCAACTGCTTGCGCAGGCCTTCGGTATCGTCGAGCACGTTGGCAAATTGCTGCCCATCGGCCCAGCCCAGTCTACGGCAGGTGGTGCTACGCGAAGTGCTTTCGCGGCCACCATTCATCAGCAGCGCATAGCGGCTGCCTTCGTTGCACTTGAGACCGTCCGGCATGAAGAAGAACAGACACTCGTTGCGGTCGCGCCAGCAGGCGTAGCCAAACTGCGAATCGGCACTATTTGTGACGACAGCCACGACCAGTTCGCGATTGCGGTCGACAGTCCAATCGCTGTATCGCTGGGCGCTGGCGAGCGTTGCCGCGAACAGCATGGTGAGGGCGGCAAGCCAGTGGATTAGGTGCAGCGATAGGCTGCCGGGTGTACTTTTGTGTTTGGAAAACATTGGTTGCCTTATGAATGAAGTGTGTCGGTGACGCGCCAGGCGAGAAGCCAAACGTAATACGAGATTGTACAATTACCCGACCCTGGAGAATGGTATGAATAGACGAAACGTTTTGCAAGCGCTGGCCGTAGCGGCAGGAATTTCACAAATGCCGGTTCAGGCGCAAAGTGGCGCCGCAGTCTCGAAAATTGCCAGCCGAAAAATTCCCTCAACCGGCGAAATGTTGCCCGCCATTGGCCTCGGTACCTGGCAGACCTTTGATGTGGGGAAGGGTGCCACCGCTCGTGCGCCGCTGGAGGTGGTACTTCGTGAGTTTGCGGCGCTTGGGGGAAAGCTCATCGATTCCTCGCCCATGTACGGCAGGTCCGAGGAGGTTGTTGGCGATCTGATCGCCGCACTCAAACTTAGGCAGCAATTGTTCATTGCCACCAAGGTCTGGACTTCCGGCAAAGCGGCAGGTATCGCGCAGATGGAAGACTCAATGAAGAAACTAAAGGCCACGCCCATCGATCTGCTCCAGGTGCACAACCTGCTCGATGTCGAGGCGCATCTGGCCACACTGATGGACTGGAAGCGTCAGGGACTGGTGCGCTACATCGGCGTCACGCATTACACAAACAGTGCGTTTGCCGCAGTGGCTAAGGTGATCAGCGCCCATCCGGTTGATTTTCTGCAGATCAATTATTCTGTTGGCGAGCGTGAAGCCGAGAAGCTGCTGCTGCCGCTGGCACGAGAGCGGGGTATCGCGGTAATCATCAATCGGCCATTTGCCGGTGGCGAGCTGATTCGTGGCCTGCGCGGCACGCCGGTGCCGACATGGGCCGCAGAAATCGATTGCAAAAGCTGGGCGCAACTGTTGCTCAAATTCGTAATTTCTCACCCTGCGGTCACCTGCGCGATTCCGGCAACCGCGCGGGTGGCGCATTTGCGTGACAACATGGCTGCCGGTTCGGGCCGCATGCCAGACGAGAAAATGCGGGCACGAATAGCCGCAAGCATCGCTGGATAGAATCCCCATCATTTCGAAC
>JBDTPE010000204.1:0-5519 GCA_039932875.1 Betaproteobacteria bacterium
AGCCATGGACTTGAACCTGACGATGCTGGCTCAGGCGATTGCCTTCTTTATTTTCTTCTGGTTTTCGAAGAAATTTGTCTGGCCACCGCTGATGAACGCGCTTGCAGAGCGCCAGCAGAAGATCGCTGACGGGTTAAACGCAGCCGAGGCAGGCAAGCGTGCACTGGTCGACGCAGAGGCTAAAACAGAGTCGGCGCTGAAAGACGCCCGGGACAGGTCGCAATCGATGTTTTCCGATGGCGAGCGTCGTGCGAACCAGATCATTGAGCAAGCGAAGCTAACGGCGAAAACCGAAGCTGAACGTATTCTGGCAGCTGCACAAGAGCAGATTCAGCTCGAAGTCAACAAAGCCAAAAGTGGACTGCGCGAACAAGTGGCCCAATTGGCCGTTGCTGGCGCCGAGAAGATTCTCAAGCGCGAAATTAATGCCGCCGCCCATGCCGAAATGCTGACCGAGTTGAAGGCACAGCTGTAATGGCTGAGCTAACCACAGTCGCTCGTCCGTACGCCGAGGCCGCGTTTCGTGCGAGCGTTGAGGCGAAGGATGTTGCCGGTTATGGCGATAAGTTGCAGTTATTTGGTGCGGCTGCATCCAATGCTGCCGCAGCCTCATTGCTCGGCAACCCCAAGGTGTCCGCTAAAGAAAAGGCCGAGCTGCTGTTTTCGGTCGCCGGTGGCAATGTTCCCGATACGCTGAAGAACCTTGCAAATACATTGATCGAAAATCAGCGTGCGACGTTGTTGCCGTTCATCAGTGAGCATTTTGCGAGGCTGCAACGTGAACATGATGGCGTTGTTAAAGCGCTTATCACCAGCGCCTTTGCATTGAGCGAAGCCGACAAAGCGACTCTCATTGACGGTCTGGCAAAAAAATACGGCAAGCGCGTGGAAGCGGAAGTGAAGGTTGATGCGTCGCTTTTAGGTGGCGCCAGAATTCAGGTGGGCGACGATGTCATCCATGCGTCGGTCCGCGACACGTTGGACAAAATGGCAATTGCGTTGGCCCAATAGATTGGCCAGTTTGATCATTGCCAAGTATTACGAAGCTGGTGCCGAGAATTGGTGCCAGTCCACAAAGATTTGAAATTTAAGTATTGGAGTTGACGATGCAAATCAACCCGGCTGAAATCAGTGAACTGATCAAGTCCAAGATTCAAAACCTCCCCGCGGCTGCCGAAAAGCGCTCCGAGGGATCTGTCATCTCGGTGACCGACGGTATATGCCGCGTACACGGTCTGGCTGACGTGATGCAGGGCGAAATGCTGGAGTTTCCGAACAATACGTTCGGTCTTGCGTTGAACCTGGAGCGAGATTCCGTGGGCTCAGTTATTCTTGGAGACTACCAGCACATCAAAGAGGGCGACATTGTTAAATGTACCGGTCGTATTCTCGAAGTGCCGGTAGGGCCAGAGCTGCTCGGTCGCGTTGTCAATTCGCTCGGCGAACCCATCGATGGCAAGGGTCCGATCAACGCCAAAATGACGGACGTTATCGAAAAAGTTGCGCCAGGCGTGATCGCACGTAAGTCAGTTGATCAACCAGTGCAGACAGGCTTGAAAGCTATCGACGCCATGGTGCCGATCGGCCGCGGTCAGCGCGAGTTGATTATTGGTGATCGCCAGACCGGCAAAACAGCGGTGGCGATCGATACCATCATCAACCAAAAGGGCAAAGACATTTTCTGCGTCTATGTCGCCATTGGTCAGAAGGCTTCAACCGTCGCCAACGTGGTCCGCAAGCTCGAAGAAACCGGTGCGCTTGCATATACCATCGTCGTGGCTTCGACAGCTTCCGAGTCAGCGGCAATGCAGTACATTTCTGCCTATTCCGGATGCACGATGGGCGAATACTTTCGTGATCGTGGTCAGGATGCATTGATCATTTATGATGACCTTTCCAAGCAGGCCGTCGCGTATCGTCAAGTTTCCTTGCTGTTGCGCCGCCCACCGGGTCGCGAAGCGTATCCAGGCGACGTCTTTTATCTGCACTCGCGCCTGTTGGAACGCGCCGCGCGTGTGAATGCCGACTACGTTGAAAAATTCACCAATGGCGCCGTAAAAGGCAAAACCGGCTCATTGACAGCACTACCGATTATCGAAACCCAAGCAGGTGACGTTTCCGCATTTGTGCCAACCAACGTGATCTCGATTACCGACGGCCAAATCTTTCTGGAAACAGACTTGTTCAACGCCGGTATCCGTCCTGCGATCAACGCCGGCGTCTCGGTGTCGCGTGTAGGTGGCGCGGCGCAAACCAAGATCATGAAGCGTAAAGATACGGGTGCCGGTGTGCGTCTGGCCCTCGCGCAGTATCGTGAGTTGGCAGCGTTCGCGCAGTTTGCTTCCGACCTCGACGAAGCGACGCGCAAGCAGTTGGAACGCGGCAAGATGGTGACCGAACTCATGAAGCAGCCGCAGTACCAACCGATGCAGGTATGGGAAATGGCACTGACTTTGTTTGCTGCCAACAACAACTATATGGACGACGTTGAAATCAAGAAAGTCGCCGCATTTGAAAAAAGCCTGCGAGACTTCATGAGCACCAAATATGCAGCGTTGGTGGCGTCATTCGAAAAGGCCAACAACCTTTCCGCCGATGATGAAAAAGCATTGCACGCCGCAATTGCCGACTTCAAGAAAACTGGCTCGTACTAAGCTTCGGGACTAACGATGGCAGGTTCAAAAGAAATACGAAGCAAGATCAAGAGCGTAGAAAATACGCGCAAGATCACCAAGGCCATGGAAATGGTGGCCGCTTCCAAAATGCGCAAGGCGCAGGAACGGATGCGGGCCGCTCGTCCTTATGGCGAAAAGATCCGCAGCGTCGCGGCGAATTTGTCGCACGCCAATCCGGACTACAAGCACGCCTTTCTGCAGAAGCGCGCAGAGCTAAAAAACGTCGGCGTAATCTTGGTCACGTCGGACAAAGGGTTGTGTGGTGGCCTCAATACCAACGCCATGCGCTTGATGATTAGCAAGGTTGAGAGTTGGGAAGCTAGCGGCGCCAAGGTGCAGTCAACAGCAATTGGCAACAAGGGCTTTGGTTTCCTACAGCGCTATGGCATTCCAGTTGTTTCGCACATCATCGGTCTTGGCGACAAGCCACATCTGGAAAAGATGATTGGCCCAATCAAGATTCAGCTCGATCAGTTTGCCGAGGGCAAAATTGACGCGCTGCACATTTGCTACACCCGTTTCATCAATACGATGAAACAGGAAACCGTCTGCGAGCAGTTGCTGCCGCTTACCGGTGAATCGTTAGGCGCACCTGATGCATCCTGGGATTACCTGTACGAGCCAGACGCAAAATCGGTGCTTGATGAATTGCTGGTGCGCTATATCGAGGCGGTGGTGTATCAAGCTGTCGCCGAGAATATCGCCTCGGAGCAATCGGCGCGTATGGTGGCGATGAAATCAGCTTCGGATAATGCCAAAGAGGTTATTGGCGACTTGAAGCTCAGCTACAACAAGGCCCGTCAGGCTGCAATTACCAAAGAGCTTTCCGAAATCGTCGGCGGCGCAGCAGCGGTCTAATCCAGTCAAACAGAATTCGAAATATTCAGTCGGAGTCAAAAATGAGTGTCGGACAAGTCGTTCAGTGTATTGGTGCGGTGGTGGATATCCAGTTTCCGCGCAGCGATATGCCCCGCGTATATGAAGCGCTGCTGCTGGAAGATTCCGGCGAAAGTTCATTCGCCGAAAAGGGCCTGACGTTCGAAGTCGAACAGCAGCTGGGCGATGGCGTCGTGCGCTGCATCGCCATGGGATCTTCGGATGGCCTGCGTCGTGGCATGAAAGTCAAAAGCACCGGCGCGCCAATTTCGGTTCCTGTCGGCAATGGCACGCTTGGTCGCATCATGGATGTGCTGGGTCGTCCAATCGACGAACGCGGCCCCATTTTGACCGACGAACGCCGCTCCATTCATCAGGCAGCACCAAAGTTCGACGAGCTCGCGCCATCAGTGGAGCTGCTCGAAACCGGCATTAAGGTTATCGATTTGATCTGCCCGTTCGCAAAAGGCGGCAAGGTCGGCCTGTTTGGCGGTGCGGGTGTGGGCAAGACCGTAAACATGCTCGAGCTCATCAACAACATCGCCAAAGAACACTCGGGTTTGTCCGTGTTCGCCGGTGTGGGTGAGCGCACTCGCGAAGGTAACGACTTCTATCACGAGATGACTGATGCTGGCGTTATCAATAAAGACGACCTTAGCCAATCCAAGGTGGCCATGGTGTTCGGTCAGATGAACGAGCCACCGGGCAACCGCCTGCGCGTGGCGCTCTCGGGCCTGACGATGGCGGAACGTTTCCGCGACGAAGGTCGCGACATTCTGTTCTTCGTCGACAATATTTACCGCTACACCTTGGCTGGTACGGAAGTCTCCGCACTGTTGGGCCGTATGCCTTCTGCCGTGGGATATCAACCAACACTGGCCGAAGAAATGGGCGTGCTGCAAGAGCGCATCACTTCGACTAAAACGGGCTCGATCACCTCGATCCAGGCCGTATACGTCCCAGCCGATGACTTGACCGATCCTTCCCCAGCGACGACGTTTGCCCACCTGGATGCAACGGTTGTGTTGTCTCGTGATATCGCCTCGCTCGGTATTTATCCCGCCGTGGATCCGCTGGACTCCACTTCGCGTCAAGTCGACCCGAACGTGATTGGCGAAGAACACTACGCCGTCACCCGTGGCGTGCAGGCAACTCTGCAGCGCTATAAAGAATTGCGCGACATTATCGCCATTCTCGGCATGGACGAACTTTCACCAGAGGATAAACTGGCCGTATCGCGCGCACGGAAAATTCAGCGCTTCCTGTCGCAACCGTTCCACGTGGCCGAAGTGTTCACCGGTTCACCTGGCAAGTATGTGTCGCTCAAGGAAACCATCCGCGGCTTCAAGATGATCGTCGACGGCGAATGTGATGCACTACCTGAACAAGCTTTCTATATGGTTGGCGGCATCGATGAGGCGTTCGAAAAAGCCAAGACGATGCAGTAACCGGCAACACGATCATGGCCCATACACTTCAAGTAAGCATCGTTTCTGCCGAGCGCGCGATTTTTTCGGGCGAGGCAGAAATGGTAATCGTACCCGGCGAGGCTGGCGAACTCGGCATTTTGCCGCAGCACGCGCCGTTGCTCACGCGCATCAAGCCGGGCACGGTCAAGGTCAAGCTGGTTGGCAAGGATGAAGAAGAGGTTATCTACGTTTCGGGTGGAATTTTGGAAGTGCAACCCAAAGCGTTGACCATCCTCGCCAACACCTCAATACGTGCTCACGACCTTGACGAAGTCAAGGTGCTCGCCGCCAAGCAAGCAGCGGAGGAGGCGCTCACTAACCGCGCAACCGGCCAGGACCGGGCACTTGTTGTAGCAGAACTCGCACAACTTGCAGCCCAGCTTCAGTCCATTCAAAAATTACGCAAAAGATAATAAAGTCAGGTATAATCAACCTACCGTAACGGTTTAGAGGCGCAACACAATACAGGCAGCGGATTACTCCCCGCTGCCTTTTTTTT
>JBDTPE010000205.1:0-5508 GCA_039932875.1 Betaproteobacteria bacterium
GACCCCCCCCCCCCCGCTGAGCCCACCGAGGCAATCAGCTCCCGATCAGGCCCTGCAGGGTAGCCACAGCAATGCTGCCCCGCCACGAAAGGTGCGAACAGCAAGACCACCGCTTTTTTCGTACTTGCGATGGCCTCCTTTTTGCCGAGCACAACTCGTGTGGGAGCTTGCCGTCCTTGGTAAATTGCAAACGTATTGTCTCTCCTTGCCGGATGGACAGTGAACTCGGGTTGAAACGCATTGCGTCCGTCGTTTGAATTGCGATCGTGCGTGTCGCGCCACTCGCGAAACCCGGATTGCCAAAAAAATTTCCCCGGGATGGCGGATCATGCATGGCGCTGCTCCGCCCCTCTCGGCCGGCACGTTGCGTGACGACTGAGTTGTCCGGGTTATTGCCAGCGCACAATGAAAAAGTTGTATAGAGGTCCGAAAATCAATGCGACATACCATCCATACGCAAGGCTCTCAATGAGGCCAAGGCAGAAACTCGACCAGTTCAGCAATTCGAACCCGGGCAGGAAGATGCTAAGCGCCGCATGGTTGATTGGTATCCCCGGAAAGATGAGATAGCTGACAATGCAGAGCACGTACGAAATGGCCAGGAAGAGGCTCAGACCCAAGCCAAATGCGAGAACAGAAATTGCTCGCGCATCCCGGTTTGGCAGCGGGACTCCGGCATGCCGAACGGCGCTTGGGTTGTCAGTGACCATGACGATGCTCCTCGTGCAGTTTCGGCGGTGGATCGTTAGCGCCCACGTATGAGGCCGGCGCAACTTCAAACTTCTCCCGGCATTCCTGCGAGCAGAAGTAGAAAATGTGAGAGCCATTGACTGCCGATTTGGCGGTCGCGGTCGCTACCGTCATTCCGCAGACGGGGTCGACGGCTCCTTCAGGGGGCGTCCACGAACCCCGATCGTGCGCGTGCGATCCAGAGTGGCGATGACCATGTCCCATGATGTGCGAGCCACACCCAAATCGCATCATGACGAAGAAAAGACCGGCCCAGACCAGGAAGTACACGACGTTCTGAAATTGCATGGCGGTCTCCTCGGGTTCGGGCACCCGTCACCGCGCATGCTATGCCTACCAAAAGGACACATATTGACCCAGATCAAGACGCGCGTTGTCTCCGGCCCCTCAACCTCGTGCTGCCGATTTGCTCGGCATCGCATCGCAATTTGCCTGTCCTCACCAAGGCCCGCGTGATCTACAGCGTGCCTCGCAGAATTCGCGTCGAGCTGTTGCGAGCGCCTTGCCGGTGAACGCACTGTTGCGCCCCAAAAAAATGCAGGAGATCGTCTGCTTCATCGATACTGAATGTCTCGCGGCGCAGCGCTTACGACGACATCTGGTTGCTGTCTTGGAGCAGTTCTCGGCGAGATAACATTCTGCGTCGGTATCTCAATATCCTTGATGGGCCGGTCGTCGCGCACCATTTCCTGGAAAAGGAACTAGCAAGACGAGACCAGGCCCATTGACCTCTTGCAATCGCCCAGACCTGAAAACCACGGTGCGCTCGTTTTCGCGCAGGATCTTCACGGGCGCCGTTGGCAGCGCGACTGTCACGACAGGAACAATCGGGACGACATATGAAGATTGGAAAAATATACCGTTCCTCCTTGCCGATCAACCACCTTGTTACAACGGGCGGTTTCCCTGGAGAAACGATGCAGGGCAAGAATCCGCACGGGCGTGACCTTCGCGCGTAGAATATTGTGAGTCTCAGGTATCGACCGGACGTCCGCAGATAATGTATACGCGGCGCGAACGAGATTCCGTTCGGTAGCGAACATTGACGGCCAATGCGCTGCAACGTGATTGGGTTCATGCCATGCAGAGACCTACGTAATTGAGCGCTACACCGCTCTGACGAGCTGTGCCCTGCAAGCACAACGTTTGTCAGGCGGATCGCTTCCGCAGGCGACTGATCACTGTCGGATTGGAATGCGATTCGCGACTTTTTTTGGCGCGCCTGTTGAGCTGTATCATTGGTCTTCTGGGATGGAGAAAAAGCAATGGAACTTGGCATAGTGGGTCTGGGGCGCATGGGCGCCAATATGGCGGAACGTTTGATACGTGGCGGTCACCAAGTGACCGGCTTCGATCCGAACGCCGATGCACGCAAGTCGCTGGAAGCCAGGGGCGGCGCATCTGTCGACTCGCTCGATGCGCTTGTCAAAATGCTGCCGACTCCGCGAGTTGTGTGGCTGATGGTGCCGTCCGGCAAGATCACCGACGAAACCGTCGACGCATTGCTGCCGCTGCTGGCGGCGGGCGATACGGTAATCGACGGCGGCAATTCCAATTACAAGGACACGTTGCGTCGCGGGGATTTGTATACACAGAAGAATCTGGGCTATGTGGACTGCGGCACGAGCGGCGGCGTATGGGGGCTGAAGGAAGGCTACAGCATGATGATCGGAGGCGATGAAAAAGTCGTCGACGCACTTCGATCGATCTTTGAAACATTGGCTCCCGGCAAGGACCGAGGCTGGGGCCGCGTGGGTCCGGTCGGTTCCGGGCATTTCACCAAAATGGTTCACAACGGCATCGAATACGGGCTCATGCAGTCTTACGCCGAAGGGTTTTCGATCCTCAAACACAAGCAGGATTTCAAACTCGATCTGAATCAGATTGGCGAGATCTGGCGCTACGGCAGCGTAGTGCGCTCGTGGCTGCTTGAACTGACCACAGATGCACTTGGCAAGAATCCGACGATGGACGGCATCGCGCCTTACGTCGTGGACTCCGGCGAAGGCCGCTGGACAGTGGCCGAAGCGATCGATCTAGACGTGCCCGCACCAGTAATCACGCTGTCATTGATCGAACGGTTGCGCTCGCGCGATACCGAATCGTTTTCCGACAAACTTCTCTCAGCAATGCGCAACGAATTCGGTGGCCATGCGATCAAGCCCGAATCCAAATAGCGTGGCGCATGCTCAATTATTCACTGAGCGAGCAATTTCTTGGCACGCATCACCACGTTTTCCACCGTGAAACCATATTCCTGCAAGAGTGTCTCCGCGGGTGCCGATGCGCCGAAACCTTCGATGCCGACCATGTCGCCGCGCTCGCCAATATAACGTCGCCATCCTTGCGACACGCCCAGTTCAACGGCCAGCCGAGCGCTAACTTCCGGCAGCAATACTTCATCGCGGTAACTTTGCGGCTGAGCATCAAACAATTCCCAGCTTGGCATCGATACGCAGCGTACGGCGATGCCTGCTCCTCGCAAACTTTCGGCAGCAGCTAGGATCAGGCCGACTTCGGATCCACTCGCGATCAGGATCAGCGAAGGCTTGCGATCTTTCGTATCGTTCAACACGTACGCGCCGCGCTGCAATCCATCGGCGCTGGCATAGCGGCTACGATCGAGCGTCGCGACATTCTGCCGCGTGAGCACCAGCAACACGGGATGGTCACGCGTCTCCACGGCGACTCTCCATGCCGCGGCGGTCTCGTTTGCATCGCAAGGACGGATCACGATGAGCTTGGGAATTGCGCGCAGGCTGGCTAATTGTTCGACCGGCTGATGCGTGGGGCCGTCTTCGCCGAGCGCGATGCTGTCATGGGTGAACACATGAACGACGTGAATGCCCATCAAGGCTGCCAGACGAATGCTCGGTCGCATGTAGTCGGAAAAAATCAAGAATGTCGCGCCGTAGGGAATGAAACCGCCGTGTGCGGCCAGACCGTTAACGATCGCGCCCATCGCATGTTCGCGCACGCCGAAGTGTAAATTGCGTCCGACGAAGCTCCAGCCAGCGCTGTCCGAGCCCTGCTCGTCCTGGCCGCGCATCGCGCTTGGATTAAAGTCGCCCAAGCCCTTCAGCGCGGTGTACGTGGATGGATCCAGATCAGCCGAGCCGCCCATCAGCGCTGGCAACTTCGACGCGATCGCATTCATCACCTTGCCGCCCGCAACACGGGTCGCCATACCTTTCGTATCAGCGGGAAAAACCGGGATGTCCGCGTCCCAGCCATCGGGGAGTTCGCCGCGCAGGCGTTCTTGCAGTTCTTTCGCCAGCGCCGGATAAGCCTTTGTATAGGCGTCTAGACGTCCATTCCATTCCGCGTCAGTCTTTGCGCCGCGATCCAGTGCCTGGCGGAAATGGTCCAGCGCCGGCGCGGGAATGAGAAACGGCGGATCGATCGGCCAGCCAAGCATTTGCTTTGTCGTTTTTACGTTCTCGATGCCGAGCGGCGAGCCATGCGCCTTGAAGCTGTCCTGTTCGGGCGAGCCGAACCCGATATGTGTACGCACGAGTATCAGCGAAGGCCGAGACGTCTCCGCGCGCGCGGCAGTAATCGCCGCGTCGATCGCGTCGATGTCATTGCCGTCTTCGATATCAATTGTCTGCCAGCCATACGCTTCGAATCGTTTCGCGCGATCCTCGGAAAACGTGATGTCCGTAGCGGCGGCTAGGGTCACGTAGTTGTCGTCGTAAAGGCAGATCAACTTACCCAGCTTCAGGCGTCCGGCGAGCGATGCTGACTCGGAAGCGACGCCCTCCATCAGATCACCGTCGCTAACGATCGCCCACGTGTGATGATCGATCACGCTATGGCCGTCGCGGTTGTAGCGCGCGGCCAAATGCGCTTCGCCAATCGCCATGCCGACAGCATTGGCCAAGCCCTGTCCGAGTGGACCGGTCGTGACTTCAACGCCGGGGGTATGGCCGCGTTCGGGATGACCGGGCGTCTTGCTGCCCCATTGACGAAAATTCTTGATGTCCTCAAGCGAAAGCTCGTAACCCGTTAGATGTAGCAGGCTGTAGAGCAAGGCCGAGCCATGTCCGGCAGAAAGCACGAAGCGGTCGCGGTCGATCCACTGCGGGTTGGCCGGATGATGCTTCAAATGACGGACCCACAACGCATAGGCCATTGGCGCAGCACCGAGCGGCAGTCCGGGATGTCCACTGTTGGCTTTCTGCACCATGTCCACGGACAGGAATCGGAGCGTGTCGACGCATTGCTGATCGAGTTTGTCGGACATGGTCATTCCTTGTTTGATGCGAGTTACCAGGACGCTGCTTCAGGCAATGGCGGAATCGACGATGCGCTGCGCTTCCTTGAGAATTTCCTGCAGATGCGCTTCGCTCTTGAAACTCTCCGCGTAGATCTTGTAAATCGCCTCGGTGCCTGAAGGACGTGCGGCGAACCAGCCGCTGGCTGCGTTAGCTTTGATGCCGCCGATCGCTGCATCATTGCCCGGCGCATGATCGAGAACTCGTTCAATTTTTTCGCCGGCCAATTGTTGGTCGCGCAATCGATCCGGCGAGAGTTTCGCGAGCTTAGCTTTCTGCTCCGGCGTGGCGGAAGCTTCAATGCGGTCTGCGAAGACTTCGCCGAGTTCATTCGTAAGTTGCGCATACAACTGACCCGGATCTTTGCCTGCGCGCGCCGTGATTTCTGCCGACAGCAACGCAGGCACGAGACCATCCTTGTCGGTTGTCCACACCGAGCCGTCGCGGCGCAGCAGCGAGGCGCCCGCGCTCTCCTCGCAGC
>JBDTPE010000206.1:0-5505 GCA_039932875.1 Betaproteobacteria bacterium
AGCCGTTCATTTTCAACAAGCTCGAACTGCAGGGCATCGCCACCACCATCAAGGCTGCGAAGCGCGAAGTAGAGGCCGAGACTCCGGTGGTGTGGGACATCCTCGAAGAGGTGATCCGCGAGCACCCGGTGATGCTCAACCGCGCTCCGACGCTGCACCGCCTCGGCATTCAGGCGTTCGAGCCGGTGCTGATCGAGGGCAAGGCGATCCAGCTGCACCCGCTGGTGTGCGCGGCGTTCAACGCCGACTTCGACGGCGACCAGATGGCCGTTCACGTTCCGCTTTCGCTGGAAGCGCAGATGGAAGCGCGCACGCTGATGTTGTCGTCAAACAATGTGCTCTCGCCCGCCAATGGGGAGCCGATTATCGTGCCATCGCAGGATATCGTGCTGGGTCTGTACTACACCACGCGGCAGAAGATTGGTGCACGCGGTGAAGGCTCGATATTCGTCAACGTCGCGGAAGCGCTACGCGCGTACCAGACCGGGCATGTTGAAATCAGCGCCAATATCAAGGTGCGGATCAAGGAATACTCGCTCAACGAGCATGGCGAAAAGGTCGAGAAAATCACGCGGGTTGAAACGACGGTGGGTCGCGCCATGCTGTCGGAAATTCTGCCGGTCGGACTACCCTTCGAGTTCATTAATAAGTCATTGAAAAAGAAGGAGATTTCAAGGCTGATTAATGCGAGTTTCCGTCGTTGCGGATTACGCGAAACGGTGATATTCGCCGACAAGCTGATGTACACGGGTTTCTCGATGGCCACCCGTGCCGGGCTGTCTATCGCGGTGAGCGATATGTTGGTGCCGCCGGAAAAAAACCAGATTATCGGCGAGGCCGAAAAAGAAGTTCAGGAAATTGAAAAACAATATACCTCGGGCCTGGTCACGCAGGGTGAGCGCTACAACAAGGTGGTTGATATCTGGGGACGCGCCGGAGACCACGTGGCAAAGGCCATGATGGAGCAGCTTTCTGTCGAGCCGGTGATGGATTGGAATGGTCGCACGAAGACGTGGACGCCACGCAAGGACGACAAGGGACAGCCGGTGATGCAAGAGTCGCTGAACTCGATTTATATGATGGCGGATTCCGGCGCGCGTGGCTCGGCTGCGCAGATTCGTCAGCTCGCCGGTATGCGCGGACTGATGGCGAAGCCGGATGGTTCGATCATCGAGACGCCCATTACGGCGAATTTCCGGGAAGGCCTGAACGTGTTGCAGTACTTCATTTCGACGCACGGCGCACGCAAAGGTTTGGCAGATACCGCGTTGAAGACCGCGAATTCCGGCTATCTCACACGCCGCCTGGTGGACGTGACACAGGATCTGGTGGTGACTACCGATGATTGCGGAACGGAGTTGGGCGTAGTGATGAAAGCGCTGGTTGAAGGCGGTGAAGTGGTTGAATCGCTGCGCGAGCGCATTCTAGGACGCGTGGCAGCCAGCGACATTATCAATCCGGAAAATGGTGCGACTGCGTACGAAGCAGGTACATTACTGGATGAAGATGCCGTGGATGCGATTGAAGCCCTGGGCATCGACGAAGTCAAAGTGCGCACCCCCTTGACCTGTGAAACCCGCCATGGATTGTGTGTCCAGTGCTACGGCCGTGATCTGGGCCGCGGGTCGGTAGTGAATGTGGGCGAAGCTGTCGGCGTGATCGCAGCGCAGTCGATTGGTGAACCGGGTACCCAGCTTACCATGCGCACTTTCCACATCGGCGGCGCGGCTTCGCGGCAGGCAGTGGTCAGTCAGATCGAGAGCAAGTCCGCCGGTGTGCTGCGTTATGCAGCAGGCATACGCTACGTCACCAACTCGCGCAATGAACTGGTGGTCATTTCGCGCAACGGCGAAGTGGTGATACATGACGACAACAACCGCGAGCGTGAACGCCATAAAGTGCCTTATGGCGCGGTGCTGCTGGTGCGCGACGGCGAGATGCTCAAGGCCGGACGCGTGCTTGCCACATGGGATCCGCATACCCGTCCGATCATTACAGAATATGCGGGCCGTGTACGCTTCGAAAACGTGGAAGAAGGCGCCACGGTTGCGCGCCAGGTAGACGAAGTGACCGGGCTGTCGACGCTGGTCGTGGTAGATCCCAAGCGTAAGAGCGGCTCGCAATCCAAGGGCCTGCGTCCACAGGTTAAGCTGCTTGATGAAGCCGGAGACGAAATAAAAATGTCAGGATCGGACACGTCAGTGGCGATTACCTTTCAGATCGGCTCCATCATCACGGTGCGCTCGGGTCAGGAAGTGGGCGTGGGCGAGGTGCTGGCGCGCATTCCGCAAGAGACATCAAAAACACGTGATATTACCGGGGGTCTGCCGCGCGTCGCGGAGTTGTTCGAAGCACGCTCGCCGAAGGATGCGGGCCTGCTTGCCGAGGTGACTGGCACGGTGTCGTTCGGCAAGGACACCAAAGGCAAGCAGCGTCTGGTGATTACCGACCTTGAAGGCATTGCGCACGAATTCCTTATCGCCAAGGACAAGCATGTGATGGCGCATGACGGGCAGGTGGTGAACCGCGGTGAGGTTATCGTTGACGGTCCGGCTGATCCACACGATATCCTGCGCTTGCTTGGCGTGGAAGCGCTGGCACGCTACATCTGTAACGAAGTGCAGGACGTTTATCGGCTGCAGGGCGTCAAGATCAATGACAAGCACATAGAGGTTATCGTGCGTCAGATGCTGCGCCGCGTAATGATTGTCGACCAGGGCGAAACGCGGTTCATCACCGGGGAGCAGCTCGAGCGCGCGGAAGTGCTGGAAGAAAACGAAAAGGCCGAACGCGAGGGCAAGCGGCCCGCGCAGTACGATTACATGTTGCTCGGTATTACCAAGGCCTCGTTGTCCACCGATTCTTTCATTTCGGCAGCGTCGTTCCAGGAGACCACGCGCGTGCTTACCGAGGCAGCAATCATGGGTAAGCGGGATGAACTGCGCGGTCTGAAGGAAAACGTTATTGTCGGCCGCCTGATTCCAGCCGGTACCGGGCTTGCGTATCACAAAGTGCGCCGTCAGCAAGCGGCCGCGGCAGAGCAGGCCGCAGCAGAAGCAGCGCTCGCTGCGACGGTGCCTGCAACGGAAGACGAAAACCAGGAGCAAGTTGCTTGACAGTGGTTCATTAACCCCATAAAATCGATAGTCTTTACAGGTGGTCGCGGACGGCCCGCAAGCGTGCTTAAATGCGCGTATATGGCGAGCGCTGCGCGAAGCAGTAACTCTTGGCTGGGACGGTGCTGGAAGGAATAAAGCGCCGTCCCCGATTTTTTGGAAGCGCCAAACACCCACTTACGCCGCTCGTGACTGGTTTGTGCGACGCGTGGATGGATGTAATTTTAGCTAACGGAAACAATAGGTTATGCCTACAATTAACCAACTGGTACGCAAAGGGCGTCAAGAACCTGTCACCAAGAGCAAGGTGCCTGCACTGGGTGGGTCGCCGCAACGCCGTGGCGTGTGCACCCGGGTCTACACCACGACGCCGAAGAAGCCAAACTCGGCTCTGCGTAAGGTGGCCAAGGTGCGCCTTACCAATGGATTTGAGGTCATTGGGTACATCGGCGGTGAAGGCCATAACCTGCAGGAGCACTCGGTTGTGCTGATACGTGGTGGCCGTGTAAAAGACTTGCCGGGCGTGCGTTACCACGTGGTGCGCGGCAGCCTGGATACTGCCGGCGTGAAGGATCGTAAGCAGAGCCGTTCCAAGTACGGCGCGAAGAAACCCAAAGCTGCGTGATTGCCATTACCGTACTAGCATAGACAGCAGAGGAATGTAGACATGCCCCGTCGTAGAGAAATACCCAAGCGCGTTATCCTGCCCGATCCGAAATACGGCAGCGAGGATATTGCCAAGTTCATGAACGTGGTGATGTTTGGCGGCAAGAAGTCAGTCGCCGAGCGCATCATCTACGGCGCGCTGGAGCAGATCAAGAAAAAGGCTAACAAAGACCCGCTGGAAGTTTTCAATATGGCCATGGCCAACGTGAAGCCTGTGGTTGAAGTGAAAAGCCGCCGTGTCGGTGGCGCAAACTATCAGGTACCGGTGGAAGTTCGCCCGGTGCGCCGCATGGCGCTTGCCATGCGCTGGATCCGTGATGCGGCTCGTAGTCGCAGTGAAAAATCCATGCAAGGACGGCTGGCGAGCGAGTTGGCGGAAGCCGCCGAAGGCAGGGGCGGTGCAATGAAAAAGCGCGAAGAAGTGCACCGCATGGCAGAGGCCAACAAAGCGTTTTCACATTACAGATTCTAGATTTTCCAATAAAAACGAAAACTGACGGAATTTATTCTCGTGGCACGCAAGACACCCATCGAAAGGTATCGCAATATTGGCATCTCGGCACACATTGATGCCGGCAAGACCACGACCACTGAACGTATATTGTTCTACACGGGTGTTAATCACAAAATTGGCGAAGTGCATGACGGCGCCGCCACCATGGATTGGATGGAGCAGGAGCAGGAGCGTGGCATCACCATTACCTCGGCGGCGACGACGTGCTTCTGGAAGGGTATGGATTTGTCGATGCCGGAGCATCGCATCAATATTATCGATACCCCGGGTCACGTGGACTTCACCATTGAAGTGGAACGCTCCATGCGGGTGCTTGATGGCGCGTGCATGGTGTATTGCGCCGTGGGTGGCGTGCAGCCTCAGTCCGAAACTGTGTGGCGTCAGGCCAACAAATATAAAGTGCCGCGACTTGCCTTCGTGAACAAGATGGATCGCACGGGTGCAAACTTTTTCCGCGTGCATGATCAGATGCGCGAGCGGTTGAAGGCCAACCCGATACCGATCCAGATTCCCATTGGTGCGGAAGAAAAGTTCACGGGTGTCGTTGATCTCGTCAAGATGAAAGCGATTGTGTGGAACGAAGCGAACCAGGGTATGAAGTTCGAGTACATGGACATTCCCGCTGAACTCAAGCCGCTGGCTGACGAGTGGCACGATAAGATGCTCGAAGCGGCGGCAGAGGCCGACGAAGAATTGATGAACAAGTACCTGGACGGTGGCGGTCTGGACGAAGCCGACATTAAGCGCGGCTTGCGCAAACGTACGCTCGCCGGCGAAATCGTTCCGATGCTGTGCGGATCCGCGTTCAAGAACAAGGGTGTGCAGGCGATGCTGGATGCCGTGATCGAACTGCTGCCTTCGCCGGTGGACATTCCGCCGGTCAAAGGCATGGACGACCACGAAAAAGAAGTTTTTCGCAAGGCCGACGACAACGAAAAGTTTTCCGCGCTTGCTTTTAAACTGATGACCGATCCATTCGTCGGCCAGTTGACGTTTATTCGGGTCTATTCCGGTGTGCTGAAATCGGGCGACTCGGTTTACAACCCAATTAAGGACAAGAAGGACCGTATTGGCCGCCTGCTGCAAATGCATGCCAATCAGCGTGAGGAAATCAGCGAAGTGCGTGCAGGCGATATTGCCGCTTGCGTGGGGTTGAAAGAGGTCATTACGGGTGAGACGCTGTGCGATCCGGATCACACGATTATTCTG
>JBDTPE010000207.1:0-5494 GCA_039932875.1 Betaproteobacteria bacterium
GTGGGACGGCGATCATGTCGATGTTCATGGGTTTCGGGATATTGATGAGTATTTCGACCCATAAACGATTGGTGTCGACGTAATGTTTCGCGACACCTTTGATAGCGTAGATCGCCATTTGGCGCGGGTTTTGGGACATTTTTGGCCTGGAATGCCCGCCAATACTGGGGTTTGCCCAAAACAAAATACATTATCTTCGGGTTGGTCTTCAAACGCTGTAGAACGTGATGCCTGTCATTGGTGCGCTAGTCGCGCGCCGATCGGGGTCCCCATGCGAGTCGCTGAGCAACACAGGAGCGACAGGAGCATTCCGCGAGGACTGTCTGAGGGCGAGTACCAACGCAACCTTTTGAGCCTCCACCCATTCGAGCCCGAGTTCCGCAGCGGCCTGTCGTTCCGAGTAGCGCAAGGAACCCCGCAGGGGCGACGAACCTGGGGTCGCCTTTCTTTGCTTACTTTCTTTGGCGAAGCAAAGAAAGTGAGTTGCCGCCGGGCAACCCCCGGCCTCATCACCATTGCGATAGCCCTGACATTAACCGCCTGCGGCACCACACCCAAAAAAACCGATCCCTCCAAACCATCGCAAGCATCAACCTCCAAACCCGGCGCCTACTACCTCGACGACGGCCCCGGCGACGGCCCGTTACCAAACCTGGACAAAATTCCCAACGCTGTACCCAAACCAGAAAAACTGCACAGCGGCGCCAACCGCACCTACACAGTCTTCGGCAAAACCTATGTGCCAAACGTTTCTAGCGCGCCGTTTCGCCAGCAGGGTATCGGCTCCTGGTATGGCCGCAAATTTCATGGGCAGAAAACTTCCATCGGCGAAACCTACGACATGTACGCCATGACGGCCGCACATCCGACGTTACCGCTGCCCTGCTACGTTCGTGTATCCAATCCGGCCAACGGAAAATCGGTTGTGGTACGGGTGAATGACCGCGGGCCATTTCATTCCGATCGCATCATCGATCTCTCTTACGTTGCGGCGGCAAAGCTCGATTACGCACGTCGCGGTAGCGCGCTGGTGATTGTCGAGCGGGTGTTTCCGGGCGATCTCAGCGACAAACTGCCCCCGGTGGCGACAATTGCGCCACCTCCAAGCGTGCCGATGACGATGCCCGTGCCGACTGCAGTAACGGCATCACCTGTCATTCCTGAACGCGGTGTACTGTATCTACAGCTGGGTGCCTTCGGATCGTTAGAGACTGCGGAGGGTTTCCGCGCGCGCATGATGCGCGAACTCGATTGGAACCGCGAGCCGCTACAGTTGTCACGTAAAGACAACCTTTTCCGCGTCCGCATGGGGCCATACAACTCCCGCGAAGAAGCGGACGCGATTGCCGCGCAGGTACGGCTCTCACTCGATATTTCACCCGTCATCCAGCAACCTTGAAAGTAACGATCACTGTGTTAACAAAAAAGCCCGTTTCAAAATTCGCTGCTACTTTTGTCGCAGCCGCCGCCACCTTTGCCACTTTTGTCAACGTCAGCTTCGCGCAACTTCCAAGCATCAGCGCCGATATCCCGGCGCCGCCGATTGCGGCTCGCGCCTACATACTGTTTGACGCAGGCTCCGGCCAGATACTCGCGCAGCAAGCCGCGAGCGACCGCTTCGAGCCAGCCTCGCTCACCAAACTGATGACGGCGTACCTTTCGTTCCAGGCCTTGCGCGACAAGAAACTCACGCTCACACAAACGTTGCCGGTCTCCGAGCGGGCCTGGCGCGCAGAGGGCTCGCGCATGTTCATCGATCCCAAACAAACCCCGGCGGTAGAACAATTGCTGCGCGGCATGATTATTCAAAGCGGTAACGATGCTTCCATTGCGCTGGCAGAAGCCATTGCCGGCTCTGAAGACTTATTTGCCCAGCTAATGAACAAGCAGGCGCAGAAGCTCGGCATGAAGAACAGCAATTTCGTCAATGCCACCGGTTTGCCAAATGCTCAGCATTATTCAACCGCCGAAGACATGGTGATCCTCGCTGATGCGCTGATACGTGATTTCCCTGCTGAAGTGGGTTATTACAAGGAACGCGAGTTTACTTATAACAAGATCAAGCAACCAAATCGCAATCGCCTGCTGTGGCTGGACCCGACCGTGGATGGACTCAAGACCGGCCATACCGAAGCCGCAGGATTTTGCCTCGCTGCCACGGCCAAGCGTGGCGAGGGTGACAAAGCGCGGCGTTTGATTTCCATCGTGCTCGGCACAACGTCCGATGTCGCACGCACACAGGAAAGCCAGAAGTTGCTCAATTTCGGTTTTCAGTTTTTCGATTCGCAAAAGCTGTATAAAAAAGGCGAGGCCATCGCAACACCGGAAATTTTCAAAGGCACGCAAAATACAATCAAACTCGGTTTTGATCGCGACATCTGGCTCACGTTGCCCAAAGATAAGTTCGCGGGCATGAAGGCGAGCCTCACCACGATGCAGCCATTAATCGCACCTTATTCACCGGGCCAGAAAGCCGGCGTGATGAAACTGACGCAGAATGATAAGTTGGTCGCCGAGATTCCCGTCGTCGCGCTCGAGAGCGTTCCCGTTGCGGGGCTGCTGGGCCGCGGCTGGGATGCGATCCGCTTGATATTCAAATGAACCATAACGTCAATCGCCTTTCTAGGAGGAACTGAATGTCGCCAGCCCTTTGCCTTCCCACCGTCTACCTGAACGGCGATTTCCTGCCGATTGAGGAAGCGAAAATTTCGCCGCTGGATCGTGGTTTCATTTTCGGCGATGGCGTGTACGAGGTGATTCCGTTCTATGCCGGCCGCGGACTGCGCATGCGAGAGCATTTGAAGCGCCTGCAACGCAGTCTTGATGAACTGGAAATTGAAAACCCATACTCGATCGAGCAGTGGGAGGCATCGATCACCAAGCTGATCGAGAAAAACGGTGGCGGCAACGTAAGCGTATACATTCAGGTAACCCGCGGCGTGGGTAAGCGCGATTTTCCGCCGCCCAAGGGGCTTACGCAGACCGTGTTCATGATGGTCAATCCACTGGCCACGCCGAAACCTGAGATTTACACCAAGGGAATTTCCTGCGTCTCACTCGACGATAACCGCTGGTTAAAATGCCATATCAAGTCGGTCGCCTTGCTCGGCGCAGTGCTGTTGAAGCACGAATCCAATCAGGGTGGCTTTGACGATGCGGTGCTGTTTCGCGATGGCTATCTCACGGAATCTTCAGCGTCCAACATTGCCGCTGTGAAGAATGGCGTCATTCTGTGTCCGCCCATGGATAACCTCATCCTGCCCGGCATCACCTATGAATTGATGATAGAGCTCGCGCGCAAGAACAAACTGCCGCTGGAGATTCGGCGTGTGCCGCGCCGCCAAGTGAAATCTGCTGACGAACTGTGGATCATGTCGTCGACCAAGGAAGTCGTGCCAATTGTGAAGCTCGACGACAAGCCCATTGGAAGTGGCCTGCCAGGCCCCATCTTCAAGCAGATGCACCAATTGTTCGAGGATTACAAACGGGCACTCGCTGCGTCAGCAGCAACCTAGAAACGGCTACATCATGAGCACTACACCATCACACCCGAAAAGCATCGGCGACGCACCGTTGGAAAAAGCGGAGACTCTTCTCAAGTTCCCCACGCCGTTCCCCATCAAGGCGATGGGCCGCATGAAAAGTGCCGAATCCGATGAAAGCTTCGCGCAAATCGTACTCGGCGTAGTGATGAAGCACGCGCCCGATTTTGACGCGTCCAGCATCGAAATGCGCCCTTCAAAAAACGGAAATTTCATTTCCGTCACCGCGACAATCAATGCGCAATCCAAAGCGCAGATCGACGCGATCTATCTGGAGTTGACTGGCAATCCGCTGGTGCTGATGGCGCTGTAGTGTTGGAGCGGCCCATCATCAAGCGCCTCGGGCTGGTCGAGTTCGAACCGACCTGGCGCGCCATGCAACGGCTAAACAAGTCGCGCGCGCCGGAAACGCCTGATGAAATCTGGTTGTTACAGCATCCACCAGTATTTACGCTGGGCCTCGCAGGCAAACCTGAGCATGTGCTTGCACCGGGCGATATCCCCGTCATCAAGATCGACCGTGGTGGGCAGGTGACCTATCACGGCCCCGGGCAACTGGTCCTGTATTTGCTGCTCGATATTCGCCGGCTGGGCTTTGGCGTCAAAGAACTTGTGAAACGAATCGAGCAATCGGTGATCGATTTACTTGCAGAATATGGGATCGACAGTTTTCGCAGGAATGGTATGCCGGGCGTTTACGTAAGCAGCAAAATAGAATCCCCGTCAAAAATCTCCGCCATCGGCCTGCGCGTCGCCAACCACGCCACCTATCACGGCCTTTCCCTCAACATCGATATGGATCTCGAACCATTCTCACGCATAAACCCCTGCGGCTACGAGGGCCTCGCCGTTACGCAAATGCGCGACTGCGCTGCCGATTTTGGCAACGAGGATAAAATGCACCTTATCGGCGACAGTCTGGTCGCGCATCTCACGCAGCAACTCTACGGACCGCATCATGGCTGAAGCCGGCATCAAGCAGACCTCGCAAGAAAAAATGGCGCGCATCCCCATCAAGGTGGTGCAGACCGAGCGCCTGAAAAAACCCGACTGGATTCGTGTCAAGGCGGGCTCCACGACATCGCGCTTTTATGAAATCAAACAAATTTTGCGCGAAGCCAATCTGCACACGGTATGTGAAGAGGCATCGTGCCCGAACATCGGCGAATGCTTCGGCAAAGGCACCGCGACCTTTATGATCATGGGCGACCTCTGTACCCGGCGCTGTCCGTTCTGCGACGTCGGCCACGGCCGTCCGCTACCGTTGGACGAGGATGAGCCGCGCCATCTGGCCGAGACTATTGCCAAACTAAAGTTGAAGTATGTGGTTATTACCAGCGTGGATCGCGACGATCTGCGCGACGGTGGCGCAGAACATTTTGTAAATTGCATCCGCGAAACCCGTGCCCTCTCACCGAGCACGCAAATTGAAATTCTCACTCCCGATTTCCGCGGGCGGCTGGATCGTGCGCTCGGCATTCTGCGCGCCGCACCGCCGGACGTAATGAACCATAATCTCGAAACGGTGCCGCGCCTGTATCTGCAAGCGCGCCCCGGTTCGGATTATGCGCACTCGCTGAAACTGCTGAAGGACTTCAAGGCCGAACATCCTAATACTCCGACCAAGAGCGGCCTGATGGTCGGCCTCGGCGAAACCAATGAAGAGATATTGGACGTGATGCGGGACCTACGTGCGCACGATGTGGACATGTTGACGGTCGGGCAATATTTGCAGCCTTCCGGACATCATCTGCCGGTGCTGCGCTATGTGACGCCTGACGAGTTCAAGATGTTTGATACCGAGGCGCAGAAGATGGGGTTTATCCATGCGGCTTGCGGTCCGATGGTGAGGTCGTCATACCATGCGGATCAGATGGCGCATGAGGCGGGGATTGCTGTGAACAACCAGTAGTTAATGAGACAAGTCAAACCAATAGGGCATATGACAAATT
>JBDTPE010000208.1:0-5456 GCA_039932875.1 Betaproteobacteria bacterium
CGGCGGGTAGACATGGTCCCGGCCCGGCGTTCGACCGCACTACGGTTTACGCGCACATCCTTGACGGGACCCAGATCAAATTTGGTACCGGGATTACGGCCAGCTTCCTCGGTGGAATGCGCGGCGGCAGAAACATTGATTTGAGTAACTTTGGCCATATATATCCTCGGAAGTGAGGGAAAATTATACGCCCCTACGGGTAACGATTAAAAACCACCGCAGCGCAAAATTTATGTTTTTCTGGTGCTTGGCAGCACGGGTCTGGCGAAATCTGGGCACCAGAAATTCCACCGCACGTGGAAACATGTGCGCTCATTGGAGCGCGGCGCATTCATGTGGGCAGCGTTGTCCCACAGGATCCTTACCGCCAACCACTATGAATCGCTTGCGGCACCAGAAATCACTTGCTTCACAATTGAAAAATTGAAGCCACGTGATTGCAAATAGCGAATCTGCTTGGCTCTATCTTCCGGCGACTCAGCGGCACTGCGGAATTTTCTTCCCCACAGCGCTCTGGCGCGATCAAGCTCGCTGTCCTTCAATGTAGAAATCACAGCACTAACTTCGTCTTCTGTTACACCCTTTTGGCGCAGGGTATGAGCAACGCGCTGCGCGCCATATTTTGCACCCAGCCGGCGAGAAGTAGATTCAGCGAAGCGCGCCTCATTCAGAAAGCCCTGTTCATGGCACCAGTCAGCCGCGGCCTCAACGTCAGTAGTTTCAAAGTTGGCGTCGACAAGTTTGCCAATGAATTCCGCGCGGGAGTAATCGCGACGTGAAAGCAGCTTCAACGCCGCCGATACAAGTGCTCGATCTTCTGGTTTTTGCGCTGGAACCCGTGTTGTGCTATCCACAAGTATCCATTGCTTAAGCAGCCAGCTCACAGTACTCAACCACGGCCGTTGGCGCGGGAATAAATTGCCCATCATCGCAAAGCCGATCAAGATGGTGCACGATTGCATCTTGCATATTCGCCTCCACTTCATCAATGGTCGCGCCGGTCTTCATGAAGCCAGGCAGATCCGGCACATAGGCAAAAAAACGATTGTCCGACTTTTCAATCACGACGGCGTAGCGCATGGCTTTGCTCCTTGGCAGAAACTCAATGACTTCTTGAACGTAGCCAGCCCAGACTCTGGCAATGCGAACAGACCATGCGGCTTTGCCATCCAGTCGCTTCGCAGGTCGGACACTTTTGCCAGGCGTTACTGGCGATCGCGCTGGCATATTTTCCGGGACAAGCGGTGTCCGCAAGATTGCGGTCGCAAGCCTGATTGATCACACCGGCCGAAAACGAGAATGCGTTGCAACGCGTACAAACGGCGACCGGGCATTCACGCTGCGGGCGCGCCTGTAAGCGCGAATGCCGACGCGGCAAATGCGTCACGCGTATTTGCTGCTTTAGAGCTTCAAGAAAAAAATTGGGATGCATACTAAAATCCGTTCGTTTCAGATGAAAAAAGGGCCGCTCTCGCTCAATATTTGAATCCGAACGGCCCAACCATCGACTTTTGGCAACGAGCGATTATTCTTCGACTTCTTCGCTCTCTTCGCTGCCACCACCAACACTCGCGCCTACACCAACAGCTGCACGAATCTTGGCTTCAATTTCTCTCGCCATAGCTGGATTCTCTTTCAGGAACTTGCGCGTGTTGTCCTTGCCCTGACCAATTTTCTCGCCCTTGTAGGCATACCACGCACCGGATTTGTCTACGATTTTGTGAATTACGCCGAGCTCGATGATTTCGCCTTCGCGCGAAATGCCTTCACCGTAGAGGATGTCGAATTCGGCAATGCGGAAAGGTGGTGCAACTTTGTTTTTGACGACCTTCACGCGTGTTTCGGAACCGATCACTTCATCGCCATTCTTGATGGCGCCAATACGGCGAATATCGATACGAACCGATGCATAGAACTTAAGTGCATTGCCGCCTGTGGTGGTCTCTGGGCTGCCGAACATGACGCCGATTTTCATGCGGATCTGATTGATGAAAATAACCAGTGTGTTCGACCGCTTGATATTGGCGGTGAGCTTGCGCAATGCCTGCGACATCAAGCGCGCCTGCAAACCGGGCAACTGGTCGCCCATTTCGCCTTCAATCTCGGCGCGCGGCGTCAATGCGGCTACCGAGTCGATGACGACAATATCAACCGAACCGGACCGCACCAGCATGTCAGCGATTTCAAGTGCCTGCTCGCCGTTATCCGGTTGTGAAATCAGCAAATCATTGATATTGACGCCCAGCTTGCTGGCGTACTGCGGATCAAGTGCATGCTCGGCGTCGATGAATGCTGCGGTGCCGCCGGTCTTTTGCATTTCTGCGATGACTTGTAGCGTCAGCGTGGTTTTGCCGGACGATTCCGGACCGTAAATTTCAACGACACGGCCCCGTGGCAAGCCGCCAATGCCGAGCGCGATATCGAGGCCGAGCGAGCCGGTGGACACGGGAATAATGTCCGGGATCGCATTGCCCTCGCCCATCTTCATGATCGAGCCTTTGCCGAACTGCTTTTCGATTTGCGAAAGCGCAGCGGCGAGAGCCTTCGATTTGTTTTCGTCCATAAAGCCTTCTTTCATCATGTTCATGGCGGTCTCCGGTAATTTAGGCGCCGCCGCTAATAATGGCGGTTCGACGCGGGTCTATACAAAAATACATGGCTGTATTTCCGTACAGTACCGGAACATTTGGGGGTTTGCAACTGTTTTTTGCGGTCTGATTGAGATAGCCGCAACGCTACAACAGGTCAGGCAAGATTATGCAGCAACTGTTTGAGCGCGTGCGCGATCGTCTGTTGACGGACTGCGGTCCGGTCCCCAGCAAAATGGCAAACCTCTGAAATGATGGGCTTTTTCGGAAACTTCCATGCGAACCAGACAGTGCCGACAGGCTTGCCGGGCATGCCGCCTTCAGGGCCTGCTATCCCGGTGACGGCTACCGCCACTTGCGCGCGGGAATTGGAAATCGCGCCATCGACCATGTCGTGCGCGGTTTCCGCTGAGACCGCGCCGAAGTCAACCAAAGACTCGCGTTTCACCCCGAGCAAATCGACTTTGGCTTCATAGGAATATGTCACAAAGCCACGGTCAAACCAGGCCGACGAGCCGGGAATGCGGGTGATTGCCTCAGCAATGCCCCCGCCGGTACACGATTCGGCTGTCGCCATCATCAGCCCGCGGCCCTTCAGCGCCGCGCCAACTTGTGCGCTCAGCGCGGTGATGTCTTCGTCATTCATGGAATTTGGCATTGGTGATTGAAAAGGAGAGAGAAGCGAGTTTATCTGTGGATCGAGTGAACGCAGATGCCAGTGGTCATTATTTATGGACGCGATCAACGGCCTGTACACGCTGCCAGTAACCGTACCGCGGCGCAAAGCCGAAGCGCCGATAGACACTGATTGCGGCTTCGTTGGATTGGTCGACCTGCAGAAACGCGGTGTGAGCGCCCAAGCTGCGACCCCAAGCGAGCAACTGTGCAACAAGAAGGGTGGCATACCCCTTACTACGCGATTTTTCAGCAGTACGCATGGTGAAAATGCCGACGTGACCATTTTGCACACGCGCCATGCCGCAACTAAGTAGCCCGTTGATCGATTTAAGCGCGAGGTATCGCTCCGGGCCGCGCCACAGCGACTGGCGCGTAGCGTCACGTTCAGCCAGCGTCGCGGAGCTGCCTTTCAACTGGTGAATATCTGCAATGCCGTCGATACCGCTGCGTTCGATCACGCGCAACCCGGCTGGTATGTCGTACTCCGCTTTCGTGTCGGAGAGCTGAAGCGTCATCATGAACGTGTCCATTTCGTGGGTGTAGCCGCGTTGCTCAAGCAGGCCGTCGAGTTCGGATGGTGTCAGAAGTTCATTCAAGCGAAACATCGCGCCCTGCCCGCGCTGGCGATACCATTCTTCGACCACGGCGATTTTCTCTGCAAGCGCAATCGACGACGGATAAAACGCGGTGGCGCTATTTGCACGCCTAACGTCGTTGCCGGATGCGCGCAGCACCCATCCATCGTAAAGCCATTGGTGGATCGCGGGCGAGGTGGCCAGCGTCAGCTCCTCGAGACGACGAATTTCCTCAGTAGTCGGTGCAGTACTAGCCAACGCGGGCACCGCTGGCGGAATCAAAGAAATAAAGTTTGTCTGCAGCCGGTGTCAGATAGAGGGTATCGCCATTGGCATGCCGCGAATGGCCATCGACACGCACCACACAAAGCGCACCGGCGATGACACCGTGTACGAGGGAATCAGCGCCCAACGCTTCGGCGTTTTCTACGCGAAACGGCATGCCGGTAGCAGTAACGGCGAAATGCTCAGGACGCACGCCGAGCGTAATCGCGTCACCATCCTGGCGCTTCTCGCGTACCGCAGCAGGAATCGGCACACTCACGCCATCAGCTAGCTCCAGCTGACTGCCCTTCACTTTGCCTGGCAGGAAATTCATCGCTGGCGAGCCGATGAAGCCCGCCACAAACATCGACGCCGGATTGTCGTAAACCTCCATCGGCGCACCGATCTGCTCGGCACGTCCGGCATTCATCACGATCATGCGCTGTGCCAGCGTCATCGCCTCGACCTGATCGTGAGTGACGAAAATGCTGGTCGTCTTTAATTCACGATGCAGCTTCTGAATTTCAAGCCGCATCTGCACACGCAATTTCGCATCAAGATTGGATAAGGGCTCATCAAACAGAAACGCCGCCGGTTCGCGCACAATCGCCCGCCCCATCGCCACCCGCTGCCGCTGCCCACCCGAAAGCTCGCGAGGTCGACGCTGCAAAAGTAAGCCCAACTCCAAAATCTTGGCTGCCTTTTGCACGCGCGCTTCGATTTCCACCGCCGACAGCTTGCGAATCTTCAATCCATAAGCCATGTTCTCGTACACCGACATATGCGGGTACAAAGCGTAATTCTGAAACACCATCGCGATGTCACGATCCTTAGGCTCAAGATCATTGACAACCTTGTCACCAATCGAGATCTCGCCCGCCGTAATGACCTCCAGCCCAGCGATCATGCGCAGCAAGGTCGACTTTCCGCAACCCGATGGCCCCACGATTACGATGAATTCACCGTCCGCGATATCAACATCAACGCCATGTACCACGGCGTTTTTACCGTAGGATTTTTTGACGCCTTTAAGAGTTATGTTTGCCATTGTCTATTTCAATTCGATGCCATCAACGCCACTTGGTCCCCGCCTACGCGAGGAAAACGGAAATAATCTGCGACAGGCGCGATACGACCGGGCCCCGATGAGAGTCGCCGAGTAACGCAGAAACGACAGGAGTAGTCCGCGAGGACTGTCTGAGGGCGAGCACAAACTTAACCTTTTGAACCTTCGCCCATTCGAGCCCGAGTTCCGCAGCGGCCTGTCGTTTCGAGTAACGCAGGGAACCGCGAAGCGGCGACGAACCTCGGGTCGCCTTTCTTTGGTTACTTTCTTTGGCGAAGCAAAGAA
>JBDTPE010000209.1:0-5428 GCA_039932875.1 Betaproteobacteria bacterium
GCCAACGCGCTGAAGGCGGCGACCGGAGCGGTAACTGCAGTAGGTATGGCTTGTGAATCCGTCGGCCATGATCGCGCTCTTCAAGACGGCGACATTCTGCCGCTGGGCGGCGCAGCCATTCACGTCATTGCAACACCCGGTCACACGCCCGGTAGCGTCACTTATAAATGGAGCAACAACGTCTTTACCGGTGACGCCTTGTTGATCGAGGGCTGCGGCCGAACCGACTTTCAGGATGGCAGTAGCGAGGCGCTATATGCCAGCATCACCGGCAAACTGTTTTCGTTGCCAGATGAAACGGTGGTCTGGCCGGCACATGACTACCACTTCCGTGGGAGCACCACCATCGGCCACGAGAAGCGGCACAACCCACGGCTGGCCGGAAAGGACTGTGCGGCGTTTTGTAAATTGATGGCGAACCTCAAACTGGCGCCGCCGAAACTGATCGAGCAAGCGGTTCCGGCCAACCGGAGTGGGGGCGCGCTGCAGTCTGGCGAAAATGTGCTGTCGGTGTTGAAGGCGTCTGATCTGGTGAGGGAGTTCGATGTCGCGCAGGATGTGTTGGTGGATCTGCGTGACGATAACCACGTCCGCACCGATCCTCTGGAGAATTCGATTCGCGTCGGTCATCAGGACATCGAGCACCTTAACTCGCTAGCGCGCGACCATCGGAAACTATTTCTGATTTGCCACATGGGCCGACGCTCGTTGCTGGCCGCTGATGCACTCTTCAAGGCTGGCGCAGACAATGTGTGGAGTGTCACTGGCGGGATGTTGGCGCTGCGGGATGGCGGGCAGGCTTCATTGGAGGCGCAGACACATGATTAGCCGGATTCAAGACTGAAACCCAGCAGTGACGGGTATTTTCAGATGTTTTCGGCCTGCGAGCCGCTCCGGCATTGGTTCTTCATACTTGGGAGCTGCTATCGATCCGAACATCAATCATATTCACTGTTGTGACCATCACCGCACTTGGATGATGCGTAATGAGCCGCAGCAGTTACCGTGAAGCCACCATCCGTCTTTGCCGCACACAGCGCAATTTGCTCGCAGGGCTTGATGCCCGGCAATCTGCCCCCATCTGCAAACGCTTGGGTGTTTGGCGCTGTTGATTGGTAATGAGCTGGGTCAACATGCCGTCCCCAGCCGCGGAAACTGCGTATCCTTATTGCCGCTTCACAGGCAAACCCTGCGTGGCCTGACCTCATCAACAATTCATGAATAAATAATGTCCGCGATTCCAGGCCCATCCCCGACCGTAGTCCCAAAGAAGAGCAGCATTGCGACATTACGTGGGCTACTGCCGTTCCTCTACCCGTACAAGCACCAATTCCTGTTGGCCGGCATCGCGCTGCTTTGCGCGGCAAGCGCCACGCTGGCGATTCCGTATGCCTTTAAACAGATGATCGATCTGGGATTCGGCGCTGGTGGCGTCACGGGTTCGGAACATATCGATTTCTACTTTCTGGCCCTGTTTGGCGTCGCTACGGTGCTGGCGGTGTCCACTGCGGCGCGCTTTTACGCAGTTTCCTGGCTGGGAGAGCGTGTAACGGCCGATATTCGCAGCGCGGTCTACCGCCACGTCGTGACGCAAAGCCCACAGTTTTTTGAGATCACCCGCAGCGGTGAGGTACTGTCGCGCTTGACCGCTGACACCACGCTCATCCAGTCGCTCGTCGGCACCAGTATCTCGATGGCGCTGCGCAATGTACTGCTGTTTATCGGCGGCTTGGGCATGATGTTTTTTACGAGCGTGAAACTCGCCGCGATCATCATCGTGCTGCTGTTCGTAACGATATTGCCGATCATTCTCTACGGTCGCCGGGTGCGCGCCTTGTCGCGTGACTCACAGGACCGCATCGCCGATGCCTCGGCGGTGGCGGGCGAAATCCTCAATGCGATGACGACCGTTCAGGCGTATACGCATGAAAAGATCGAGGCGGATCGCTTTAGTGCCTCTGTAGATCGTGCGTTCACGACCGCCATTCGGCGCATCCGCGCGCGTTCGCTGCTCACGGTGATAGCCATTGTGCTGATTTTCGGTGCGATCGTGTTTGTGCTGTGGCTCGGCGCGCATGCGGTTATTCAGGGCAGCATGACGGGCGGCGAGCTGGGTCAATTTATCCTTTACTCAGCCATCGTTGCGGGTGCCGTCGGTGCACTTGCCGAAACGCTGGGAGAGGCGCAGCGTGCGGCGGGCGCCACCGAGCGCCTGCTTGAGCTGATGGCCGAGCGTTCGCCTATTCAATCACCGGCTGTGCCGCTACCTTTGCCAACTCGGAAGCAGGCAGGCGCCTCGCTTACGTTGCAGGATGTCACGTTCAACTATCCCTCGCGACCGCAAACAGCATCGCTCGCAAACTTCTCGTTGACCGTCGAACCCGGCGAGACCGTTGCTGTGGTCGGGCCCTCGGGTGCCGGCAAGACCACACTGTTCCAGTTGCTGTTGCGCTTCTACGATCCTCAACAGGGACGCATCCTCCTCGATGGTGTGTCCATTGCTGATCTCGATTTGCACGTGCTTCGGGATGCGATTGGCATCGTGCCGCAGGACACGGTCATTTTCGCGGCAGACGCGATGGAGAATATCCGCTACGGTCGCGTCGATGCTACCGATGATGAAGTGATCGCCGCCGCAAAGATGGCAGCGGCGAATGAGTTCATCGAGCGGCTGCCGGACGGCTATAAGTCGTTCCTCGGTGAACGCGGCGTCAGGCTATCCGGTGGTCAGCGCCAGCGCATCGCCATTGCTCGCGCCTTGCTGAAAAACCCACCGCTGTTGCTACTGGATGAGGCGACCAGTGCACTCGACGCCGAGTCCGAACGCCTGGTGCAAGGCGCGCTGGAGGCCGCAATGGCAGGGCGCACCACGCTGGTCATCGCGCATCGCCTCGCCACCGTACAAAAGGCCGACCGCATCATCGTGATCGACGAGGGGCGGCTGGTGGAAACGGGTACCCACGCATCGTTGGTTGCGCAGGGTGGCATTTATGCAAATCTTGCCGCACTGCAGTTCCACGGGAAATAGCGCTACCATCCGTCGCTAACCGGATTGAGTAGCAAACACCGGATTTGGCGGGCATTTCCAACCATTTTTGCTCTAAACGTCGCACCAATAGGCGATCTTCCGGTTTAGAGCTTCATTCCAGCGAGGGCTGGAATCCAGTCCGTCGCAATTTCAAAGACTTGGATGGACTGGGTCACAGCCGTCGCTGGGACGACGAATCAGCGCACTGCTTTCTTGACCTCGGCCTTCACATCGCCGAGCTTGGCCTGCGCTTTGCCAACTAGCTTGCCCGCTTTGCCTTTGGCTTCCAACTTCTTGTTGCCAACCAGCTTGCCAGCGATCTCTTTCACCTTGCCTTTTACTTCTTTGGTGCGGCCATCGATTTGATCTTTGTTCATATTCATTCCTTGGTTATATCGTTGAGAGTCACAGTGGCTTGCGGCGTGATGCAAGCCGTTCACCGGGAATGATCTTGCGCTTTGAACTGCCGCTCGTCCGTGCGTGCGCGTACAAACGTATGGCACAAAAGGCTGGCTATGAATCGGGCAAGTGCGTAATCGCCGTGACTTTACTTTCGTCATTTGGTTAAAATCAAAAGCTCGACTTTCGCAAATTTGTAGGAGAACATATCATGCCAACTGGGACAGTCCGACTTCATCGAGTTCTTCGTGCGACGCCGGAGAAAATTTATCGCGCCTTTCTCAATGCCGATGCATTGGCGAAGTGGATACCGCCGTATGGTTTCACTTGCAAGGTACACCACATCGACGCCAAGATTGGCGGCACCTTCAGGATGTCTTTTACCAATTTCTCCACCGGCAACGGTCACGCATTTGGCGGCGAATATCTTGAATTGGTGCCAAACGAACGCATCCGCTATACCGACAAATTCGATGATCCGAATTTGCCTGGCGAAATGCAGGTCACGGTCGTGATCAAGCCAGTCTCATGTGGATCGGAGTTGTCGATTGTGCAAGAGGGCGTGCCTGAGATGATTCCGCTGGAAATGTGCTATCTCGGTTGGCAGGAGTCTCTTGCGCAACTGGCGAATCTGGTCGAGCCGATTATTCCGGGTTGAACAGATTTATGTGAAAAACGCCTGCAATTCCATTTGACCTAACCAAGGAGTGCTCATGAATTACGTTGATGGCTTCGTTGTACCAGTCCCAATCAATAATCTGCCGGCCTACCGCCGCATGTCCAAATTGATGGCCAAAGTCTGGCGCGAACATGGCGCGTTGGAATTTCGCGAGTGCGTTGCCGACGATGTCAAAGCGGGCAAGGTCACCTCATTCCCGCAAAGCGTTAAATTGAAGGAAGGCGAAACGGTAATGTTCTCGTGGATCGTCTACAAGTCGCGTGCGCATCGTGATCGCGTCAACGCCGACGCCATGAAGGACCCGCGTCTGGCAGCAATAATGAATCCGCAATCGATGCCGTTTGATGGCAAGCGTATGTTCTTCGGCGGCTTCAAGATGATCATCGACGCTTGAACGCCAGAACCCGCTCATAAAAGGGCGGCGACTGCATGGATTGCCGTGATAATTGGCCGCTTCAATTTGCTTTGGTCGCCAGTAGCACTTCCATCTCATCCATGATCGCGATCATGCGTTTATTCAACGCCTGAAAAGGCTGTGGGGTGGCCATGTCCACGCCAGCGCTTTTTAGCAACTGGTAAGGCGGCACCGAGCCGCCTGCCCGCAACACATTCAAAAAGGTGTCGCGCTCTTCAACTTTGCCCGTCAGGATGCGCTCACCAAATGCGGTGGCACCGGCGATGGACGTGGCATACACGTAAACGTAGAACGGCCGGTAGAAGTGCGGAATGAACTACCACTCCTGGCAGTATTGCGGGTCGATCTGCATCACGCCGCTGTCGGCACCGTGATACTTGCGCAACAGGCCGCAATACATCTGTGTCATTTTCTTGCCCGACAGTGCTTCGCCGCGCTCCATCGCATCGTGTGTGGCCAGTTCAAATTCGGCGAACATGGTCTGGCGGAAGAATCCGCCGCGCAGGCGCTCCAGTGCCTCGCTCAGATAGAAAAGCCGCTCTTCACGGCTCTTTGATTGCTTGAGCATGTGGTCAGTCAGCAAGACCTCGTTGGTCATCGACGCTAGTTCCGCCAGAAAAAGCGAGTAACCCGCCGTTTCAAACGGCTGATTTTTCTGCGCCAGCATGGTGTGAATGCCATGACCCCATTCGTGGGCGAAGGTTGACATGGTGGCAAAGTTGTCCTGATGGTTCAGGAAAACAAAAGGTACTACGCCATAAACACCGGTCTGATACGCACCAGATGATTTGCCCTCAGCCGGATAGGTGTGCATGGAGCGCAGGCTGAATGCCTCATTCAGCAGCCCTTGATATTCCTCCCCCATGGGCTTCATGGCAGCGATGGTCAAATCAATGGCTTCATCGGC
>JBDTPE010000210.1:0-5427 GCA_039932875.1 Betaproteobacteria bacterium
TGGCGCCGATCAGGCAGACCAGTTCGTGCTCTGCTACGTCAAAGGTAATGCCCTTAACAGCCTTAATGCCGCCGTAGCCGATATGTACATCATTGAGTGTTAAGAGTTTCATCGTATGGCAACCTCGGGCATCTTTCGCGGTCTCGGCCTATCGCATCCCCGCTGCGCGGGGCCCCTGCTCTTATGCCTCACCGCGATCCCTTTGACGGCCTTAATGCCGCCATAGCCAATATGAACGTCCTGCAAACTGAGGAGGCTCATGCGGCCGCTGCCTTCTCAGTTGCGACACCGAGGTAAGCCTCGATGACTTTCGGATCTTTTTGTACGTCGCCCGGAATGCCCTCGGCGATCTTCTTGCCGTACTCCAGCACCGCAATGCGATCACAAAGCCCCATCACCAGTTTCACATCGTGCTCGATCAGCAGGATGGTAATGCCCTGTGCGCGGATCAGCTCCAGCAAGATACGCAGCGAGAGTTTTTCAGTTGCATTCATGCCCGCCGCTGGTTCATCGAGCGCCAGCACTTTCGGGTCAGTCGCCAGCGCGCGGGCGATTTCCAGGCGGCGCTGGTCGCCATAGGAGAGATGTTTTGCTACATCGTTGGCGCGCGCATCGAGGCCGACGAAAATTAGTAATTCGTGGGCCCGCTGTTGAATCGCTGCTTCCTCCATGCGCGTGGCGGCGTTGCGAGTGATGGCACCCCACACGCCCGCATGGGTGCGCACGTGACGACCGATCATCACGTTCTCAATCGCGGAAAGATTGGCAAATAGACGGATATTCTGAAACGTACGGGCGATACCGAGCGCGGCGATCCGGTCTGGCGTTAATTCCTTGAGTTGATTACCTTGAAATGAGAAGGTGCCTTCGTCAAATGGGTACAGACCAGTGAGTACGTTGAACAGGGTTGTTTTACCGGCGCCGTTTGGCCCGATGAGACCAAAGATGGAACCTTCAGGGATCGCAAAGCTGACCTCTGACAGCGCGGTCAAGCCGCCGAATCGCTTCGTGATGCCCTGCATTTCAAGAATAGGCATAGTCACAGTATTGGCGCTCTTGAATTTCGGCGGCCGTTTTTGGATCGCGTTATGTCGATCCCCGCGCGCCGCGCGGGGAGCTCAAACGGAATCTCGCTCGTTCTTGCGGCGTTGAAGCACACACGTGCTTCAACGAAACCCCGCGCGAACCCCGTCGCCACGGCGCTCCCAAAAATGCCGAATCGCTTCGTGATGCCCTGCATTTCAAGAATGGGGGCGGTCATGCCGCTCATTCTTTCGTCATTTCACGCTTGCGGATCGCAGACGGCAGCAATCCTGCAGGACGAAACAGCATCATCAGCACCATCGCAAAACCGAATAGCAGCATGCGCAACACTTCCGGCTCAATCCACATCTTGCCAAAGATCGCCATCTGCACTGGCGCAACCGTGTAGCGCAGAATTTCGGGAACGAATGAAAGCAGGATCGCGCCGATGACCACACCGATGATATTGCCCATTCCGCCCAGCACCACCATCGCCAGTACCATCACGCTTTCGTTCAGTACAAAACTCTCGGGGCTGATGAATCCCTGAATGGCTGAGAACATGCCGCCGGCGATGCCGCCGAATGATGCTCCCATCGCGAATGCCAGCAGCTTGATGCGAGTAGTGTTAATACCCATCGCACGCGCCGCCATTTCGTCTTCACGAACCGCTTCCCAGGCGCGACCGATGCGCGAATTCTGCAGACGGCGATTGATGACGATCACGATCAACATGACCACCAGCAAGAAAAAATAATACTTGATGGTGCCCGACATCACGAAGTCACCGATACGCGTGTCATTGCCGAAGTCGATGCTGCCGATCTTGATCGAGTCAATCGTCGAGATGCCCTTGGGGCCATTGGTGATATTGATCGGCTCAGAGAGATTGTTCATGAAAATACGCACGATTTCACCGAAGCCCAGCGTCACGATAGCGAGGTAATCGCCGCGCAACTTTAACGTCGGCGCGCCCAACAGCACGCCGAAAATGCATGCCACCAAAGCGCAGATTGGCAAAATAATATAGAAGGGTAGATGTAAACCGAAATGCGGGGAGGCGAGCAGCGCGTACACGTAAGCGCCCACGGCGTAAAAGGCGATATAGCCCAGATCCAAAAGACCGGCAAATCCCACAACAATATTGAGTCCCAACGAAAGTAGCACGAACAGGATGGCGAAATTGGTGATTCGCACCCACGCCGTACCAACCGTCGCAAGCACAAAGGGCAGGGCGATTAGCGCAACGGCAATCATGACCACGCCCAGCCAGAACAGGGCGGGATTTTTTCGCATTGCGGTCAGTTTGGCTTGCAGACTCATGCCCGATCTCCCACACGTTCGCCCAACAGGCCAGACGGCCTGAATACCAACACCATGATCAACACGATGAACGCGTATACGTCTTTGTAGTTACTGCCGAAGAGGCTACCGTTCGCGTTGGCGTCGCACATCCCCGCGAAGCCGGGCAGCCAGGAATTGAGAAAGCACACGTTCGTTAGATCGCCCATGTAACCGGCACCGAAGGCTTCGATAAGACCGATTAAAATACCGCCGAGAACCGCGCCACCGAGATTGCCGATACCACCTAATACTGCGGCGGAAAACGCTTTCAGTCCCAGCAGAAAACCCATCTGGTAATGCGCGATGCCGTAGTACGAGCCGACCATCACGCCCGCCATTGCGCCTAGCCCAGCGCCGACGACGAAGGTGAATGAAATCACGCTGTTGACGTTGATACCCATTAGCCCGGCGACTTGCGCATTTTGCGAAGTCGCGCGCATGGCGACACCAATGCGCGTCTTGTACACCAGCAACAGCAATCCGGCCATCATCGCCATCGACAGCACCATGATGACGATTTGTACATTGGTGATCGTGGCACTATTGATGGTATTGGTGAGGTGATAAGTCTCGGTCGGAAATATTTGCGGGAAGGAAATGAAATTGCGGCCCCAGATGAGCAGGGCCAAATGTTGAAGAATGATCGAGATACCGATGGCCGTGATCAAAGGCGCCAGCCGCGGCGCATTCCGCAAGGGTCGATAGGCGACACGCTCAACGGTGTATCCCACCAATGCGCAGGCCGGAATGGCGGCCAATATCCCCAGCAAAACAATAATGATCGGTGGAACGCTCGACCCCGCCAACGCCGTGATCACACTGAACGCCACCATCGCGCCGATCATCACCACCTCGCCATGCGCAAAATTGATGAGCTGGATGATGCCGTAGACCATCGTATAGCCCAGCGCAACGACGGCGTAAACGCAACCTAGCGTAAGTCCATTGATTAACTGCTGCAGGAAGATGTCCATAGTGGCGATGTTACCGCATGAAATTGCGAGACAAAGAAAAACGGCACCCGAAGGTGCCGTTTTTGCGGTTTTACTAAATTACTTCTTTGGGGCTTCCGCTGGCTTGGCGGGTTCTGCCATTGGGGCTGCCGGTGCAGGTGCCGCAGCCGCTGGAGCCGCCGCTGGTGCTGCTGTGAACGCCGTGGCGACGCCATTTTTCACGATGGATACAGGCGCAATCTTGCCGCCGGCCATTTTGAAGATGGTGATTTCTGCATCTTTGCGGTCACCCTTGGCATCAAACTCCACTTTGCCGGTTGCGCCAGTGAAGCTCACGTTGAAAATTTCCGGGCCGAACTTGGCGGGATCGGCCGAGTTGGCTTTTTTCATCGCTTCGACAATGGCCATGGCGCCATCGTAAAAGTACGGGGCGTATTGTTTCACTTCGCCGTATTTGGCGTTGAACGCGGTCAGGAAGTCTTTGCTGGCGGCTTCTGAAGGCAAACCGGCCTGTGAGCAAACCATGCCTTCGGCGGCATCACCTGCCAGCTTGGTCATTTCGTTGGTACAGGCGCCGTCGCCAAATACAAATACTGCCTTGATGCCCAATTCACGCGCCTGCTTGACCAATGGGCCGCCCGTCGCATCCATCCCGCCGTAAAAAACGACATCAGGACTCTTCCCCTTAATCTTGGTCAGAATCGCTTTGAAATCGGTTTCCTTGTCAGTAGTGCGCTCGCGGGCGATTGGATTTACCTTGTCGGCTTTCAATGTCTTTTCGACTTCGTTTGCCAATCCTTCGCCATAGGCAGTCTTGTCGTCGATCAGCGCGACTTTTTTGGCTTTCAACTCTTTGGCGATAAACGTTGCCAGTGCAGGGCCTTGTTGGTCGTCACGGCCGACGGTACGGAACGTGTTCTTCAGGCCGCGTTCAGTAAGTGTTGGATTCGTTGCCGAGCCCGAAATCACCGGGATGCCGGCCTTGGCATAAATCTCAGAAGCGGGAATGGTCACGCCGGAGTTCAAGTGGCCAATGACAGCGGCAACTTTGGCATCCACCAGTTTTTGCGCAACAGTAGTGCCGACTTTCGGGTCAGCCTGGTCGTCTTCGCTCATAAACTTGATGTTCAGCACTTTGCCGTCGATCTTGATCTTTTGCGCGTTGACCTGATCCACCGCCAGATGCACACCGTTCTCGTCGTCTTTACCCAAGTGCGCGATAGAACCCGTCAGCGGGCCAGCATGGGCGATGGTTACGGTCACTGTTGGTTCGGCAGGTGCGGCGACCACCGGGGCAGGTTTGACTTCTTCCTTACCACAGCCAACCAAACCGGCGGCAAGCATTGCAGCAAATACGACTTTGTAGGAATTCTTCATCGGAATATCTCCAAAAATGGGGAAAATTGAGGGATGGGGTGCGGTCAGAAATGCCCGCTCGGCCGGTCTTGGGAACAAACCGCAATTATGCGAACCGAAATTCTCTATTGTCAATAAAAACAAGGCTGTTCGCGTCAATTAATCATCTGCACCAATGAAAAAAAGCCGACTAACAGTCGGCTTTTTTTCATTGGTGCAGGCTCAGCGCTTACTTGGTCTTAAGTACTGCTTCAATCATGGTCTTGAGTTCTGCATCAGTCGGCGTGGGGTTTGGTGGCATGGGAACTTGACCCCAGACGCCCATGCCGCCTTTGCGGACCTTTTCGGTCAGTTTCTTGACGGCATCCTTGTCAGCCTTGTACTTGGCGGCAACGTCTTTGTAGGACGGGCCGACCAGCTTGGCCGCATCCTGATGACAGGCCGTACAGCTATATTTCTTGAGAAGTTCGTCCATGGCGAGTGCGTTGCTCATGGCGAATACGGCGCCGCAGGCAACGATCATTGCGGAAAGTGATGGCAGGGTTTTCATGTTGACTCCAGATGGATTGAGTGAGGCCGAAAACTAAATCAGCTACGGACTATAGGCAGTTTGAGCATAACTTGCAATCTTGCAAGATCGTCGACGGGCGCGAAGCAAGTAACGCCTTCGCAGACGTAAGCGTTGACTAATGCAGCCACCGGGCGCGAAAGCGCAGCAGGCAGCGTCTGGGTGCCATTGGCGATGGCCACC
>JBDTPE010000211.1:0-5408 GCA_039932875.1 Betaproteobacteria bacterium
ATGCGTACCATTCCTTTAATCCAGCGTTGCCACATGCATCACGTTTTGTCGATGAGGACTTTAATCGCGTTTGGACACCGGCTGTGTTGGGTGGCTCAAAGCAGTCGGTGGAACTGGCGCGCGCCCGTGCGATGCGGCCATTGATTGATCAGGTCGACTTCCTGCTCGACATCCATTCGATGCATGACCCGCATGGCCCGGTGATGATTTCCGGTCCACTGGACAAGGGCATTGCGCTCTCAAAGCAGACCGGTGTACCGGAATTCATCGTGGCCGACGCCGGGCACGCCAATGGCACCCGAATGCGCGATTACGGTGGTTTCGGCGATCCCGCCTCACACAAAGCTGCGATGTTGATCGAGTGCGGCCAACACTGGGAACTTGCCAGCGCAGATCTGGCGTGGCAAACCGTATGGCGGTTTTTGCGCGCGCTCGACGTTGTCGATCCGGCAGCCGCCGCAGCACAGATCGACAGCACACCGGTACGCGCACAAAAGGTGGTGCGCGTGACCGAGGCCGTTGTTGCCAACAGCAAAGACTTCGCGTTTACTGAGGGTCTTCGCGGGCTTTCAATCGTGCCCAAGCGCGGTGATGTTATCGCCATGGACGGCACCAGGCCGGTGCCAGCCCCTTATGACAATTGCGTACTCATCATGCCGACCATGATTCATGTGAAGCCGGGTCTGACGGCGGTGCGGCTGGGGCGTCTGGAGTAGTTTGACGGTGATACGACGGCTGGAGGCAGCGGACGCACAGTCTTATTGGCACACACGCAACCGTGGCTTGGCAGAATTTCCAGACGCCTTCACGAGCAGCGTTGAGGAAGGGATTGCCACGGAGCCTGCCGAACTTGCAAAGCGCTTCGGCGCAAACGGATCATGTGATTTCGTGTTGGGGGCATTCGTCGATGACGGCCCTCTGGCAGGCTATGCGGGCTTTCAGCGCGAGACCAGACAAAAGAATCGGCACAAGGGCACGATCGTCGGCATGTATGTTGTGCCTGAGTTTCGCGGTCGCGGAATCGGACAAGAATTATTGCGGACGCTGGTCGCAGAAGTGCGGGCGCTGGAGGGCGTGGAAAAGCTTAATCTTAGCGTCACACATTCGAACGCAGATGCTCGCCGACTCTATTTGGCTGCGGGTTTTGTGTCGTTCGGCGTCGAACAAAACGCGATCAAGGTCGGCGCTGTTGAGTATGCCAAAGAATATATGTCGCTGACTCTTTGAGGGCGCAAAAAATAAAACTACCCTTGAGGCAAATCTTCGGTCTTGCCAGACGGTCGAATGCCGAGCTGCTTCAGTTTTCTGTATAGATGCGTTCGCTCCAGGCCCACTTTGTCGGCCACCCGCGACATATTGCCTTCCTCTCGGCGTATGTGATACAGGAAATACTGATACTCAAAACGTTCGCGCGCCTCTCGCAATGGCAGATCGAACGGGATTCGACTAATTGCCCCAGAAGCACCGACAGGATCCAAGCCGATTTCGCGGGCGACGCGAACGACATCCTCGGCAGAGACTTCGCCTGACAGGCTCGTCAGCGCCAGTGTCTTGACCGCGTTTTGAAGCACCGGCAAATTGCCTGGCCATTCAAGATTTCTAAGTGCATTGAGTGCGCCAACACTGAATTGGCGCAGTGGACACTCATTGGATTCCACCATTTGTAGCAGGATGGTATTGGCAAGGTCAGGAATGTCTTCCGGATGCTCACGCAGACTAGGGATGCGCAGAGTGACACCGGAGAGTTGTGTGAGCAGGGCCGCATCGAATTCACCGCTCTCGATCAGCGGCATCATCGGTTGCGCGGTGGAAGCGACGAGTCGAACGTTGAATTTTTCGAGCTTGCCCAACAGTTGCATCAGGCCTTTCTGCTCGTTCTTGTTCAGCGCCTCCAGCTGATCAATGAACAATACGCCGTCGCGCGCATCGGCCAGCGGTGCAAATGGATTCTTCGCTAGCCAGCTGTGATCTATCGGTTGCAACCAGGCTGTATTGCGCTGGTGCACCATGCGAGCAATCAGCTCGAATCCGCAGCCTGCTTCGCCGGTCAGAAGAAGAGGTACTTTTAAGCGGCTGACCTGCTCGAGCCGCTGCCGCAGTTCAGTCACGACCTTGGCACGACCAAGGTGTGCGAACGTGAGCCCAGGCTTGGGTAACATTTTGCCGCCAGCCAACGCCTTACTCACGGTCGCGATTAATTTTGGCAAACTGATCGGCTTTTCGAGAAAATCGAACGCGCCGATGCGCGTCGCTTCGATAGCCGACTCAATCGTTCCGTGACCAGACATCATCACGACCGGCATCGTTAGCTGACCGGCAACTGCCCACTCCTTCAATAAGGAAATGCCGTCGGTATCCGGCATCCAGATATCCAGCAACACCAGGTCCGGGCGCAGTTCTCTGCGCGCGATGCGTGCCGCGGTTGCGTTCTCGGCTACCCTGACGTTATAACCTTCGTCGGTCAGAATTTCCGACAGAAGTTCACGGATGCCGATTTCATCATCTACAACCAGAATATTGTTGTTTGTTGTCATATTTTTCACTCAGCGTGCATCATACGGTTAACCAATCGACTTGGGCGCGGGTCGCAGTGATAAGGGCAAGAGAATCTCCACCAGCGCGCCGTGCGGCTTGACGTTCATGACGGCAACGCTTCCCTGATGTTCTTCTACAATCTTCTTTGCAATCGCCATGCCAAGTCCGGTGCCTTTTGGCTTGGTGGTGATGTATGGCTCAAAAATACGGCCGAGTACGTCTTCGCGAATGCCGGTACCGTTGTCCTCAACGCTAAAGCGTACGAACCCCTCTTGCAAGTTGGTCTGTAGGACTATCTTCGGTTCCGGCAGACCGGCAAGCGCATCCAATGCATTCTGCGCAAGATTGTGGATGACCTGTCGCAACAACGATCCATCTGCGGTAATCGTTGGGATTGCGTCGTCGAGTTTGAGTTCGATGGCAACATTCATCGACTCATACAGCGCCATCACGTCTTTGATCAAATCATTGATCGAAAGTGCTGACGGCGTTAACCGCGAACTGCGTGAATAAAGACTAAAGTCATCCACCATACCTTTTAGTGCACCAACCTGCGCCACAATGGTGTCGGTAGCCCGCTGTAGTATTTGCTGCTCAGCGGCAGGCAATTTTCCCGAAAGTTTGTGTTGCAGGCGTTCGGCCGACAATTGAATTGGTGTCAGTGGGTTTTTGATTTCGTGAGCCAAACGCCGCGCCACTTCGCCCCATGCCGCATTGCGTTGCGCCTGAATGAGACCGGTGATGTCATCGAACACCAACACGAAGCCGGAATCCAGTGTGGCGGGCAGCTTGGTCCCGCGAACCAAAAGTGTTTTGCGCCCGCGCGCGCCCTCTGGTCCGTCAGCACCCGCATAGTCCACCTGGCGCTCCCAAGGTTTGTCGCGCAGCGAAACGAGCTGGACCATGAAGTCCTCAATGAAAGGAGCGAGCGCAGGAATATGCGTGCCCCAGTCTGATAGTTTCACGCCGTGCAGCGCATGATGGGCGATGGCCAGCATGTCCTCCGCATTCTTGTTAATCGTCTTCACGTACAGGCGCTCATCCAACGCAATGACGCCCGAGGTGAGATTGCCGAGAATTGATTCGAGATAAGCGTTGGCACGCTCCAACTCTGCCTGCTTCCTGCTGACGATTCCTGAAGCACCCTCCAGTTGCCTGGTCATGGTATTGAATGCCTGAGTAAGTACGCCGAATTCATCTCGGCTTTTCACCGGGTTCAATTTTGAGAAATCGCCCTTTGCGATGGCGCGAGTCGATTCGGCCAGCGCTGACAACGGCGCCGACAGGCGCTCGGAAAGCAGGAAGGAAAGCGAAATTGCGGAAAACAGTGTGAGCAACATCGCCAGTGTTAATGTCAGGGCGAACAATTGCTTCAATCCCTCGCGCTGCAGTCCAAGCTGCTGATAGTCGCGAATACCGGTCTCGACACTTGCCGCATCGGCAGCAAGGCCCTTCGGCGCCGTTTGAACAACCTGCAATGCGCGTAGTGCCCCAAACGGTGCACGCGCATTAACTGGCACAACTACGCGCAGATACAGCGCACGGTCCGTTTGCGACTCCGCCATTGCAAGCGGCTTCCGCTGCAGACTTTCCTTTACCTCGTCGGTTGTCGGTTTGTCGGCAAACAGCCTCGTCTTGCCACCGACAAATGCGACCAGCTGACCGTCAGCTGAAAAAAGTGAAATTTCATCAAACCCGAATTTTACTTGCACGGTGCGCAGTTCATCACCGATTTCACCCTCGGACTCTGCAACGTGCGATGAAGCTACGGTGCTCTTGCGCACCAGTTCACTGAGAGACGCATCGATCGTGCCTTTACCCAAATTTAACGCGGCCTCAAAAGCCTTTTCCACAGGCACATCAAACCATGAATCGATGGAGCGATTTAGAAATTGCACTGAAATCGCATACACAAGTCCACCCGGGATGACAGCCATCAATACAAACACCGCCATTAAGCGCAGGGCGAGTTTTGCGCCGAAGACGCGACCGCGCAATTTTTGCACCAGTGAATAGATTTGGTAGCCGATCAGCGCGAGTAATCCGACGATCAGGGCAACGCCGACGCCCAGCAACCACGGATAGTGGGTGCTGAAGAATGTGTTGTTGCTGCTGGCACGAAACAGCAGTGCAATAAGTGCCACACCGAGCAATACGCAAGCAAGCAAGATGGCGCGAATCATGGCTTCAATTCTCCCGGTGCGGTAACGGTCCAGCGATACCAGTCGGAAGACAATGCCCATTCCTTGGATGCAATGACATTGAGCTGAAATGGTTTTGGCAATTGCGACGTGTCGAGCCGGAAGCGCAGGGCGGCCTCATACTTCTCACCCGCTCTGAGACGACCCTTTTCCAGCACCGTCCACGAGCGTACGCGCGAAAGCGCGCGACGCACATCCTCAAAGGAAGACACGTTTTGCGAGATGCCAGAGTATGAAATGCGGTATTGATCCGTCAGCGGCGCATATGAGATACGGCGCTCACGCGAAGCTGAGACTACGGTCTGGTCAAGCCAGTACCAGCGGCCCTGGCTTAGCTCAAACTCCACAACAAAGTAGAGCGGAACACCTTTGCGGACGGCCTCCTGTAACGTTGCGGTGAGTTCCAGTTCGATATCGGCATTGACTTGATAGCCCTCTTCGGAGGCTTCCAATTTTGCATTGGAAATCGTTGCCCCTTCTGCCAACGCAGACATTGAAGCCAAGCTCGCGCTTAGCGCGACTGATAGCCACATCAACCGTATGAATAGCGATCTCATCACCGCATACGAACCTTCAAGGCGCGCGTGATCAAACCGTGCGTCAAGTGATGCCATGGCGTTAGGCCGTTTTCTCCAGAAGCGCGTAGAAAAAACCGTCATGCACATCATTTGG
>JBDTPE010000212.1:0-5406 GCA_039932875.1 Betaproteobacteria bacterium
ACCGTCGGCAGGATGTTGTTTGAAGTACACGCCGAAGGGCTGGCGTTCCTGGTGATCGGCGGCACCGTCATCGGGCTGTCAGCGTGGGCCGCAACATGGCTGCGTCGCCTACACAATACTGCGGAGGCAACATGAATCTGCAATCGCTGTTTGAAAATTTGCATCGCGACGGCCACATTGCTTCGCATAGCCCGCCCGAACTCGTTTTTGCAGAGTCTGCCAGCCCCTGGTATACGCGTGTGCTGATGGGCTTCATGGGTTGGCTGGGCGGTCTGTTTGTCCTTGGGTTCTTCGGCGTTATCATCGCCAGCTTTTTTGACAATGGCGCCATGATGATGATCATCGCCATCGGTTTGTTTGCAGGCAGCTTTGCCATGTATCGGGCAATGCCAAGCAGCGATTTCGGTACGCAGTTTGCGTTGGCCGCTTCGATCTGCGCGCAGGTTGTCGCGACGCTTGCCGTTGCCAAGCTGGTTGGATACAACGGCAATGGCTATGGCATTGCCTGGTTCGTCGGTTTGATGCAGGTCGCGCTGGTGATTGCCATGCCAAACGGTTTGCATCGTTTGATCTCAACGCTTTTTTCTGTCGGCGCATTCTATTTTGCCGCTGAAAAAGGGTTGTTGGTGCCCGCGCTGGATGTCGTACTGGTCGCTGTGTTGATTTTGGCCGCGCGCATGGAATCCACGTTGGTCGTACTGGGGCGGCGCCAGCTGGTCGATCCGGTAATCAATGGCTTGTCGATCGCGCTACTGTTGCGCGGTGCGGCGCACGTCAGTTTTTTTGGCGAGACACACTGGTTTCCATTCGCGATGCAAACAGCGGTGGTGTTTTCTGTCGCACTGGTGGCTTGGGCGGTGCTCAATACGGCGCGCCTCGCGTCGGTGCCGCGTAGCGCAGCCATACTGGCGGCCATTGTCTATGGCGCAGTGACCTGGCGTGCCCCCGGACTGATCGCGTCGGTGTTGGTGCTGCTGGTTGCGTTCGCCAGTGGCCGCCGTGCGTTGACGGCGTTCAGCCTGGTCGCATTGGTGGCGTATCTTTCGACCTACTACTATCAAATGCATTTGACGCTGGCGACCAAGTCGATGGTGCTGGGCTTGAGTGGTGCCTGCCTGCTGGTTATGTGGTGGGTGCATCGGAGTTATTTCAGTGGAGAGCGCGCATGAGCCGCAAACTTTACGCAGGCGTGGTGCTGGCCGCATTGGCGCTACTGCTGGCTGCTGTGAACTTCACCATCTGGCAACGCGAAACGTTGCTGCGTGACGGTCAGGTGGTGTTGCTCGAACTGGCGCCGGTTGATCCGCGCTCGCTGATGCAGGGAGATTACATGGCGCTTCGATTCGCCGTCTCACGAAAACTGGCGCCGACTGATGTTGGCGACGCTTTCGTGTCGGAAGGAGATGTTGTGGTCAAGCGCGACGTAAACAATGTCGGCGCCTATGAACGCATGTTTCGTGCCGGCGAGGCGCTGGCGGCGAACGAGTCGCGGGTTCACTACCGCATTCGAAAAAGTGATGTGCGCATCGTCACCAATGCGTATTTTTTTCAGGAGGGCACGGCGGATGAATACAGCAAGGCGCGGTTTGGCGAACTGCGCGTCGCGGCCAATGGCGATGCGCTGTTGACCGGCATGCGTGACAAAGACTTCAAGTTGCTCGGGCCCGGGAAAAAATCTTGAATCACAAGCACTGGGGCGGTGTCTGGAGCGATTGTTGCCTGAATGGCGCGCCGGTGCTTGTGCTTGCTGTTGAGCGCAGAGTTATTCTCAAGGAATCCTGATATGTGGTTTTGTGGTGCATTGCTAGGTTTATTCGCCGGAGCGGCAACCTTCGGCTGGAAGGGTGCCGTCATGGGAGCCGCTATTGGCTGGTTGGCGGGAATGTTGATCAGTAAGCAGGAAGCGTCCGCCAAAGAAACGAAAGAATCGCGCGATCTGCAACAGCGTCTGGCCCATACGCAGAAAGTTCTGGAGGATGTGCATTGGCGTCTGGCGCGCCTGGAACAGCAATCAGCGCTGCCGCCTTCGCCCTTGGCGCAGGCGGCGATGACAGCAAAGCAGCCGACAATGGCGCCGCAAACGCCGACAGATCCGGTAGAGGCGCGCTTCCCGGAGGTCACGGTAGCCGTTGAAACGCAGATAGCCACAGTCGCTGAACCTGCATTGGTTGCGGCAGTGGAAAACCCTGAACCCGCTATGCCTGTGCAATCGGCCAAAGCATCGAAAATTGAATCGACGCCTGCCATTGAGACCGTCGTCGCTTCTTCGCCAGCCGAGAAGCCAGCCGACGTCAGTTCGCAGCCAGCGCGTCCGCCGCCACAACGACCGCCATTGCCGCCACGCCTGCCTGAACCTGTGGGCCCCAGCTTTATCGAACGCATGCTGGAAGACAATATCGTCGCCAAGCTGGGCGTTGTGATTCTGTTTTTCGGGGTCGGCTTCTTGCTCAAGCTCGCCTATGATCATGGCTTATTTCCGCCTGAGTTGCGGCTGGTCGGCGTGGCCGTGGCAGCAGTGGTCATGTTCATTCTCGGCCGTCGCTTTCTCGAAGCCAAACGCACCTATGCGCTGATCTTGTTCGGTGGTGCCATGGGGCTGATGTATCTGGACGTGTTCTTCGCGCTCAAAACGTTCGCGCTGATCAGCGCACCGTTGGGATTTTTGTTATTCGCGGCTCTCGGCATCGCCACCATCGCGCTCGCGGTGAAGTATGACGCTCGCGCTTTTGCCGCGCTCGGGCTGATCGGTGCCTTTCTCGCGCCGATTCTCGCCTCCACCGGCAGTGGCAATCACGTTCTGCTGTTCTCGTATTACCTGCTGCTCAATCTGGTCATCCTTGGTGCCAGCTGGTTCAAGGCGTGGCGCGAACTCAATTTTATTGGCTTCCTGTTTACCTTCGCCATCGCGCTGATTTGGGGATACGCGACTTACACACCCGAGCACTTCTCCACGGTAGAGCCGTTCCTGATTTTGTTTTTCCTGCTGTACCTGGCGATACCGATTCTGTTCGCATCTCGTCAACCACCGGAATTGAAGGGCATTGTCGACGCTACGCTGGTATTCGGTATGCCGATGTCGGCTGCGATGCTGCAGGCAGCCCTCACACGCGGCATGGGCGACAACGTGCTCGCCTGGAGTGCGTTCGGCGCGGCGTTAATTTATGCGGCGTTGGCGTGGCTGCTGTGGAAGCGCGAAAAAATGCGCCTGCTCGCCGAGGCACATCTGGCCTTGGCAGTTGTATTCGGCACAGCGGTACCGTTTTTCGCCTTCCGTGGCTATCCGACGTTTGCCTTTTGGACACTGGAGGGTGCGGCGATTTTCTGGATGGGTTGCAGGCAAAAAAGTGTACTGGCGCGGGCATTTGCGCTGTGCCTGCAACTTGGTGCGGCGGCCTATTTCTGGTGGGTGACGCAAGGCGCCGGCTTTGCCGACCCGTGGTGGAATGACCGCGTGGTCGGCTGTGGTTTGATCGCGGGCGCAGCGCTATTGACGGCCTGGTTCATGCATCGATTCGAAGAGTCGATTTCGGCTGCGGAACATTCATTGCAGACGCTGTTGATCGCCTGGGGCTCGCTCTGGTTGTTTGCCGGTTTTGTGCTCGGCGCATCGCAGCAATGGCAGGCAGGAGAAACGCGCATATCGGCGCTGCTGATTTTCGCGGCCGCCGTTTTTGTACTGTTTGACTGGCTGGGAGCCTGGTTTACCTGGCGATTGCTACGGCTCACATCTCGAGCGCACGTGCTGCTGATCGGCTTGCTCGCGATTGCGTGGGCCGTTTTCGCACGTGGCGATAATCCACTCTCAGGCAATGGTCTGATCGCGTGGCCGCTGACCTTTGCCGCGTATTTCTACGTGCTGCATCGCCAACGCATTGATGACGTCGAGTCGCCGGGCGGATGGCGATATCAATCCGCATGGATTCTGATGTTGGCGCTGGCCACCTGGGAGGCCGCCTGGCGTTATACAAATGATGAATTTGGCTGGGTATTTGGTATCGGTGTTGCCGGAGTAGTCGCAGCGGGACTGCGGTTTCGGCTGCGTGAACACCCGGCAGAAGATGGACCCGGACGGCTGCTGCGCGTTTCCAATATTCCGTTGCTGTGGGCACTTGTCTGGTGGCTCGCCGGCTTGCATGGCTTGATCGAGACGGGCACGGCGAAAACCAACCATCTTGCGCTGCATCTGGTCGTGGTGACGCTATCGACATTGCTTTTTGAGTTTTGCGGCTCGCTGTTGACCTGGACTGCTCTGCGCCGCACGCAGGTTTTGTTGCCACTTGCGATGCTGGCGGCGACGCTGCATCTGGCTGTCCACAACATCAATCCGTTCATGGGGCCACAATTTTTTGCCTGGTTGCTCGCGTTCGTTATCGGTGACGCGCTGCTGGCGCGGCAAGAACGTGACGAAATGGCGTGGCGTCCGTCGTGGCAGCATGTGGCACTGTTCAATTTGGCGCTTTTGCTACTCGGCTGGGAGCTGTGCTGGCGGGCTGTAGATGCCGGGCTGGAAAACGCCTGGCAGTATGCCGCGACTGGCGGCACCGTCGCGCTGGGAATAGCGATGGCCACGTTTGGTATCGTGAGAAAGCTTTGGCCATTCAGCCCGCATGCCGCCACGATTCGCAACTGGTCGGTGACACCATTGCTGGCGCTGGTATTCGTCTGGACACTGGTAGCCAATGTGGCCAGCAACGGATCGGCAACGCCACTGCCGTTTGTTCCGCTACTCAATCCACTTGACCTTGCGCAACTGGCTTTATTTGCTGCGGCATGGTGGGCGTTGCGGGCGCTGTACGCGGGCGATGCCGAAGCGTCAACTACGACCGTGGCGATCCGCCTGCTTGCTGCGTCAGGTTTCTTCTGGATCAACGCCGATTTGCTGCGGACCGTCCATCATTGGACCGACGTGCCGTTCGAAATGTCGGCATTGCTGCATTCGGTTGTCGCGCAAGCTGCGTTGTCGTTGCTCTGGACTTCGATTGCGCTGGTGATGATGGTCACGGCGGGCAAGCAACATCAACCGTCGCGCAATCTTTGGATGACTGGCGCCGCATTGCTAGGCCTGGTCATCCTGAAACTGGTCGTGAACGACATGGGCAATACCGGCACCGTCGCACGCATTGTTTCGTTTATCGGGGTGGGCGTACTACTGCTGGTGATCGGCTACCTTGCGCCGATGCCGCCCAAGGTACGGTCAGCCGATTCTTCGTGAAACTCCAATCCTGGCGCGGTACGCAGGCTGAAAATGTCTGAAGAGGCGCGCCGATATTGGTGTTTTAAACTTGCTTATTCGCCAGTGCGTCCAGCCGTTGCGCGAGTGCCAGATGATTCTTGGCTCTGGCATAGTCAGAGGCGCACTTGCCGTCCCCGCTGGCCAACGAGGCATCCGCGCCAAACATCAGTAGC
>JBDTPE010000213.1:0-5394 GCA_039932875.1 Betaproteobacteria bacterium
GAATGTTGTGTAAAGAGTTGCTTCAGATCTTCCACGAACCAGCAATGCTATGTAAATACCCGCGATGACTTGAACCCATTCAGCCAGGGTTTTGACAACAAGAACGTGTATCTCAAGGGTACGATGAAACTCAACGCTGACCATCAGGTGACGCTGGAGGTCAATTACGCGAACGTGCTTACTAAACTTGATGAAAGTGCGTTGATCAAGGCGCAGTACAAAACGGCCCCTTTGTATAACGCGTCCACTGGCGCACCGACGCTCATCAGTGGAGTGTTGCAGTATGGCCTTGCGGTACCGATGACAATTCCGGTCACCAGCAAATACTATCCGGGCAACGGAATTACGCCGGCCGTTGTCGGCGCGACTGGACAACCCCTAGTATTGAATTGGGGCGTAACCGAACTCGGCAACCGCGGCCGCGACGACTATCAGGACAATCGGCGCTACGTGATTACGGAAGAAGGCCGCATTGCCAATTGGGACTACAAAGCTGGTCTTAACGCCGGAAGTAGCATCCGTAATGTCAAGCTAGGCTCCGGCAACGTTGCAGAATCACTTTTTGCCAAGGGCATCAATACTGGCATTCTTAATCCGTTCGCGCCACAGGATGCGGCCGGACGCGACTACCTCAACTCCATTTCAATGGTCGGCATTCCATTGCGGACCCTCTACGCGTGGAATCGCAGCGCTGATTTGACTGCATCGCGTGAGTTGATGACGCTGGAAGGCGGTCCGCTGACGGTGGCGGCAGGTGCCGAGTTCCGGCGCGACCAATTCAGAGCACACGGCAATGATGCAGCCGCTGACGTCATGTTTCAGTCTCCATTTCTATCGAATCCGAATCCAGCTCTGCCGCCGCTCCTGCCTAACGGTTCGACATCTACGGCAGCCACGCAGAATTTCAATTCCGAAGCCCACCGCAACATCACTTCGCTGTTTGCCGAGGTAGAGCTGCCAGTGCTTAAGAATGTGTCGCTTAACGTGTCGGTGCGCGGCGACAAGTATCGGGATGCTGGCGAAGGCCGCTATACCGCACAGACGGTAAACCCAAAATTCGCGTTTCGGTACGAACCTACCAGGGGCCTGATGTTTCGTGGTTCGTACAACACCGGGTTCCGTGCGCCGTCTATGGTTGAGCTCTATCAAAATCTCACAGAGATCAAGACTGATGCAAGATTTGATGACCCAGTGCTTTGCCCCGGGGGTAAGACTCAAAACGCCAGTGGCGGTTTCAGCGGTGGTACCGCTGTTGCAAACCTTCCTCCTGGCGTCATCGCGAACGATGTTTGTAAACCGGGCGTCGCGACGTCAACCAGTCCCAACTTGGGCTACGCAACACAGCTACCCAACAATAGCACTCTCAAGGAAGAGAAGTCTCGCAACTACACCATCGGTATCGTCATGGAACCGATTCCCAACCTGACGGTTACGATTGATCACTGGAACATGAACATCCGCGGTGTCGTCAGTAGCGCACCGATTGCCACCATTCTCAACGATCCGGTTGGCTTCTCGTCTCTCTATATCCGTAATCCGGACGGCACGCTGAAATACGTCCTCGCAATCCAGCAGAATCTGGGCGGCCTGCGCGCTGACGGACTCGACATCAGTGCCAATTACGTCTTTCCAAAGTCTTCAATTGGCACATTTAGAACTGGCGTCGACGCGACATACATTGACCACTGGGCGAGTCAGATCAGGCCAGGTGGGCCATGGCTGGAGCAAGTCGGCGAATTTGCGCCAACCGGGACGGGCAATTTTGGCGTTGATCCCAACTTCGGGATTTCCGGTCGTCCACAGATGAATTACCGCTGGAAATACACAGCCACCGTCGCTTGGGCGAATGGACCATGGACAGCGCAACTGTCACAGCGCTACAACAGTCATTATCGCGACCAAAATTTATTGACACGTATTACCCCTGGCGGAGGCGTTCCACGCGATGTTGCAGCGTATAACCAGTTCAATCTGGTGACCACGTATTCAGGTTTCAAAAACCTCAAGTTGACCTTTGGCATCAACAATTTGTTCAACGTCAACCCGCCGCTCACAAATAACGCGACGTACTCCGACGGATACCTGCTAACGAACGCGGACGTTTTGGGTCGGGCGTATAACCTGAAAGCCGAATACAAATTTTGACGTAAGGGTCTGAAACGCTTCACCTGAGTCAGCGTTCTTGAACGTAGACGAACGGGTAGTGCTAGTACGTTGCGTGTTGTTCACGCGAAATTTTTTGACAAACGGTATTTATGGTCTGTCAAACAATTTTGTGGCGTAGGGGGATAACCGTAAAGCCGCGAAACTGGGCTTTCACCAAATAGTTAGAGCTGACACGCAACGCGCCCGTATCGAAACTAGAAGCCCACCGCGACAGAAAAACGGCTCGGTGCATTATTCCCAAGCGAGGCATGTTTGCTCGCGGGACCCTTGACAACTGACTAGATTTTCACAAACGCGAAGCCAAATCGCAAAGAGAACTGACATGCATAAACTGAAATTCGACAGAATTCGTTCGCGACGAGAATTTCTCAAGCGGGCCGGGCTGATCAGTTCCCTTTCACTATTTGGCGTTGGCGCGACGAAAGCAAGTTTCAGCACTGTGGCCGAGATCACCGGCGCAAGACTAAAGGCGACTTCAGGCATCATCGCCAAGGGTTGGCAGGACTATCCGACAATCTTGGCACGCATTGCAGCACCGACTTTCCACAACCGGGAATTTCTGCTCGTGAAGTTTGGTGCCACGAACGGCGCCGACGTTTCAGTTGCGCTTGCAGCGGCAATTGCGGCTTGCCACGATGCAGGTGGTGGCCGTGTCATCGTGCCTTCAGGCAACTTCTCGACGGGCCCGATCGTATTGAAGAGCAATGTGAATCTACACCTGTTGGCTGGTGCTACGCTTAAATTCTCAACTGACCCTGCGAGATATCCGACAGTGTTTACGCGTTGGGAAGGCATCGATTGCATGAATTTCACTGCGCTGATTTCTGCTACTGACGCGGACAATATCGCCATCACCGGCGAAGGCACGCTTGACGGCCAGGCCAGCGATGGCAATTGGTGGTCATGGAAAAAGACGCAACTGGCAGATCAGAAAAAACTCATCACCATGGGCGAGCAAGGTGTGCCCGTCTCCGAACGTGTATTCGGCAAAGGCCACCGCCTGCGCCCAAATTTCATTCAGCCGATGCGGTGCCGAAATATCCTCATCGAAGGAATTCATATCAAGGATTCGCCGATGTGGGAAATTCATCCTGTGTTGAGCAGCAACATTACCGTGCGCCGCGTAACAATAGACTCGCACGGACCTAACAACGACGGCTGTAATCCGGAGTCCTGTCACGACGTGCTGATCGAAAATTGCGAATTTGACACTGGCGATGATTGTATTGCGATCAAATCCGGCAAGAACAACGATGGCCGTCGGGTCAATGTCGCCTCTGAAAACATCGTTGTACGCGATTGCCGAATGAAAGATGGTCACGGTGGCGTCGTGTTGGGTAGCGAGTGCTCCGGCCATATTCGCAACGTGTTCATCGAGAATTGCAGCATGGATAGCCCAGAACTTGATCGCGCATTGCGATTCAAGAACAACGCGGTGCGCGGTGGCATTCTCGAAAACGTGTTCATGCGCAACGTTAAGATCGGCAGAGTGCGTGAAAGCGTTCTCACGATCGACTTGCTCTATGAAGAAGGTGCCAGCGGCACTTATACCCCCATCGTGCGTAACGTTGAAATCGAAAATGTGACCAGCGTCGCGAGTCCGCGCGTGATGTACATCGTTGCGTTTCCCGGCGCAATCATTGACAAGATCAAATTCAAAGACTGTACATTTCGCGGCGTCGAATCCTCGGAAGTAATTGCAACCTCCGGTTCAATCGAATTGCACAACGTAGTTATCGAACCACGCATTCAACCCGGCAGCAAGAGCACGCGTACAGCACTATAGAAGTCTTGTCCGTCAATACACCTTAAGTCGAATGCGTTCTGGATTTCCGAAATGTTTGCCACTCAGTGATTCTTCAGGCTGATAACCAACACGCCAATTAGCACTAAGCCAGCGCCAATCAGTTGAAGGACAGTAACTGGCTCGCCTAGGAAAATCGCCCCCATAAAAATGGTCGAAATGGGACCGATTGAACTGATCATCGCTGCATTCGATGAACCGATTCGGCGCATGCCTTCGGCCAGCATTATTACCGGTAGAACTGTCGAGATGATCGCCATCCAGCCTGAAAGCCAGTAAACCCGGAGACTCTGTGTAGTCAGTAGGGTCAACGGGTGCGCCGACACAAAATGCAATGTGATAGCGACCGTTGAAACAATGGATGCATACGCGGCAAAACGAACACCACCCAGCCGTTTCACCATTTGTCCACCACCAACCAGATACACCGCGTAAAAGGCAGCCGACAGAAGTACCAGTCCACCGCCAAGCAATACCTTTTCGGGATTGATCTGTAGATCATGCACAAACACCAGCGCAATTCCTACATAACTCGTTGCCAGCGCGAAAATGTCCCGCTTACGAATGCGATAGCTAAGTGCGACCGCAGAAATTAATACCACCAGGGTGGGATTCAAAAACAGAATCAGGCGCTCAAGCGCCGCACTGATGTATTGAAGTCCCCAAAAGTCAAACAGGCTTGCGGCGTAGTAGCCCACCAATCCGAGCACGATGACTGCACCCCAATCTTTTTTGGACAATGGCGTCTGTCCGCGAGCCGACCACCATGCTACTGCAGCAAAAAACGGGAAGGACAGCCCCATCCGCAGCATCAGCAACGTGATCGGATCCACTGTATTTTTCAGCACGGTCGGGTCGTCGTACGCGAGTTTGACAAAAATCGCCTTGGCTGAAAAAGCGATTGCTGCAACGAGCACGAGCCCTACTCCAACCGAGTCAATCTTGCTCTTTTCTGACATGGTCCAATAGTAACCCGATGGTGACAGTCACTGATACGTCAGGTATGCGTCGAGAACTCAAGCCACCCAGTGCAGCTACCAAGTGCAGAAATTGACCAACTCTGCAGGATTAAAGGGCAACAGTGGAGAAACGCAGGTTTCCGCGCCTTGCACGCACCCAATATCGAACTTGGCTACTCTCTTAATTCGCTCCATCACCCGCCGACGGCAGTCGCCTTGCGATTGTCGGAGCAGTAGACGCAAGCAAGTCTGTTCGACAATGATCGCAGAACGCTCCAGCACTACCTTGCGCGCCTTTGGCGTTTGCGCAAGCTGGCCGTCTTCCCGGCTATCGCAGACATCAATACGCTCAGCCGCGATGTCTTCGATGTGTTTTGTTTCATGTTGCAAAATGCAGGATTCAATGTCACAACTTTCGGTCTGGTCCTGAAGGCAAATTTCAGGTTTGCCCTTGTTACAAACCAG
>JBDTPE010000214.1:0-5357 GCA_039932875.1 Betaproteobacteria bacterium
GGTTCTGGATGCGAGTGTTGAATACGCCGCAGGCCGGCTGTGCTTCGTCAAGCTGCTCAATGTGGAGCGCACGCTTGAGAGCGCAGCGAACCTGCTTGCACACTGTGTCACACCGTTGCTTGCGGATATCTGGAAGCAGATCGACGGACATGCGCACAATTCTAAAGCTCGACGATTGCAGGATACATCGCGAACTAGCGCAACATTTAGCACTACCGAACGCGAAATACTGCCGTGGTTACGCGAAGGCAAAACTAATTGGGAGATAGGGCAAATTCTCGGAAAAAGCGAGAACACAGTGAAAAACCAGATTGCGAAGATGCTTAGTAAGTCTGGTGCACGAAGCCGGCATGAACTTGCAAAACTAGAATAGGACGTAAAGCAAACCAATAGTCCGGACGGACTATTGTGACTCGACCAACTCTCGAATAACTTGGTCGGCGGATAGGCACCCCAGCTCGACACGCGAAAAAGGGGAACGGTCCGACATGACATCCGAGCGAGTTAATAGCAAAGGGAAAAAATGAAAAAATTTGCGTTTGTCCTAAGAAGTGCGTTTTTTGGGCTATTAGTTTTTGGTTCTACCTACGCCGCCGCCCAGTCTTGTACTCCTGGACCGCAGTGCGTTGACACGGTATACGTGTCGGACTCCTATCAAGCAGACGGTCCCGGAGGAGGGAGTTTGGGCGGAGCAGCAAATGGGGGCGCATCGCTGGGCGGTGGTGGCGGCGGCGCACCTGCACAACCCCCTAATGTCTCGCGATATATTTATACCGGTCAGGGCACAGACAATACTTCTTCCGTGACAGCAGTCAATGCAGCGGGAAGAGACGCGGCAGAAGGAAATCTTTCCCAAGGCCAAGCTTTCGGTCTCGTTGAGAACGGCAGCCCAACTACCTACTGGATTTGGTATGGCCCCGGAGTGGTAAAACGTATCGGCTAATCTTCTTCTCAGGACCATGGCAGATAGCTGAATTTGCTAAAGTATAGTTTAACTTTTGTGGCCGTCGCGGGTGTAGGGTTGGCGACGGCCCAAACACTTTTAGTACAAATATTGTCGGACTGGACGGAAACTTCTTCGCTCCAATATCTTTCGGATTTTTTTAAATGAACAACGTACAAAAATCTCTCACTGGCATCTCCTTAATTGCCTTTATTGTCGGTGGCGCGATGTTCTACCGTAGTTCTTTGACTCCTTCGAGGAATGGCACGCAGGTATTGGAATCACGCAACGACAGCAAGTCGCGCGTTGGGGTATCGACCACCAGCACCTCCGATAACGCTTCTGCGCGGGGAATTAACAATGACTCGAATTCGTCGATTGTTAAGAACAACGCGGATGCGGCAATCTACAAAGCGTTCCCGGATTTAATGGCGCTGGACGGGAGACAGCGCTCGCGCTTTCTGGAAAAAGCGATAGCGGACAAAATAGCGGCCTACTTCGCAAAATACCCAAATGCCACGGAAGCAATGGGCGACTTAGTTCGCCTGGCTAGAGCAGGCGATGCAGGCGCTGCGGTGACAGCGGCAAAAATAGCGGACCGTTGTGCCCAAACTGAATATGCGGCGGCTCATGGGCAAGTTGCGCCATTTGGTATACCGATGGTCCAGTGTAACGCCATGTCTAAGGCCGATTTGAATGCCGTTCCAAGTTTGTTGATTGCTGCTGCAAGGGCTGGAGACCCGTTGGCTGCATTTGCGATCATGAATTACTCGAACTACCAAGCCAGCGACGTTTACATAAAAACTTTCCTTCACGACCCGAACCTGTTGGCCAGTTTTCAGGAAGAGACACTGAAGGCACAACGGTATTACGAGCCGGTTGGCAATGAAGCAACCTTGGACAACATCGCGGTTACGTATAGGAATGGCACGGTGCTGCCGCAAGATCCCGTTCTGGAAGTCGCATACCTGATGGCGGCCTATGCTGTGGCCACCACACATTTGCCGCCAGACATGACTGATTCCAGACTGACGATGCCATTTGGGATAAACGATCTGACTGGAAAATTGACGCCAGACCAGCGCAATGCAACGACGTATAACGCGCAAGCAATCCTCAATCGTTGCTGTAACGGAATCCCACTTCCGACGGTATTAAGCCAACGAAAAGGTTAGCCCTACCTCCCACCCAACAGACTTAAACTAGCCGCCTTGTAGGAACGCGGTTTGTTTACTTTGCGGCAAGGCTTTGGAAGCTAATCGTCTCGACAAATCTGTCATTAGCTTGGTCCAGAACGGAAGCATTTTGACTGCCAGGGCGATGCAGTTTGGGGTCGATTTGATTCAACATAACAATTTGAACGCAGTTTCTATTGGACAGGTCTCCAGAATGAACAAACCCCTGCAACTATTCATTGGTGCGCTGAGCCTAGCCGCCTGCGCAATCGCGCACGCGCAACTGATGACCGCGCCCAAACCCAAGGTTTACGCCCTGATTTCTGCAGTCGGCGACCAGTTTAGCTACGTCACCCAGAAGGAATCAATTGGGTCCAACATTTTGGACCACTACCGGCGCGAAGTGGTCAGGGTGCCTAACAACGCACTCAATGCGTCGATATTGAAGGGGCTTGATCGCGCGATCGAGCAGCGCGACCCGGGCAGTACGCGCATCCTCGCGACACTCAATGCACTTGAAATGGAAGGCGTGCGTCCGATTGATCGCGAAAAAGTGGCGATGAAAAAACTGCTCGCCGCACTTGAGACCATGCCACAACGTACCGAGTGGGACACGATCATCGTGGTGACGCCAAAATTTCAATTTTCGGGACGCAAAGGGATGGGCCCAAAGCTCGAAGGTATCGGGATTTATGTAAAACCCTTGTCGAGCGGTACCCTTGCCGACAACGATGGAAATGACATTCTCGGCAGCGAAGGCGAAGAAACACTGACCCCGGATGGCAAGCCTGGCAAGAGATCCAGCCGTTACATTGCTCCTTACAACTACACGCAAACCTGGGTGTTTGATGCGAAGACGCTAAAAGTACTTGAGTCAAGCGCACGCTACGAATTTCAACGCTTTTACGACCAAGACTCAACCGCCATTGATGTCGCCAAAAGTATTCCCATCGAAAAGCTTGCGGAGGCACTGACAAACTTTATCGAGCGTTCGGTCGCACGTGGCGTGGGAGAAGCGTTGCCATCGATTGAAATCGGCGAAATCAAACCGGTTGCGTCTGATTCAGTGAAACCAAAATCTTGATGCAGTAACGCTCTCATAGGGGTTGCGCGTCCACTGACTCGATTTCTCTTCTGACAAAATGCGTACTCGGCGTCATTATGAGACGCCCACAGTCGACGTTGTCCCAAGAGAGACGAAATGATGAAATCCGCCGTCGATGACGACGCCCTGGTCTATGCACTTGAAACCGCCGTCAACGCCAAGCCATCGAGCCAATCAGGGCTGATGCTGGTCGGTGGCCAGGTACGGCAGGTCTACTTTGCCGCGATCGGCAAACAGCGTGTCATGTGGCGCAAGGCATACTGTTGGTCGGAAGCCGAAGCCATCGAAGAAGCCGACCAGTTCCACCACGCAGCCAAACACGCACTGGCCGGCGTTTTGCGCCGACAACGGGAGCGCCAGCTCAACATCACGCACTGGTCTGAATACCTGTCACACCAGGCGCTTCAACACGTGATGGAGGCGCTGCGCCAAAATCCAGCCGGCACGTCCGCCGAAAGGATGAAGACGCTGTTACGTGGGCGCGTGACGCGCAAGCGATTGATTGCGTCACTGACTGCAGCCGAACTGGCGACGTTCAACGAGGCGCTCAACATCGATCTGCGCGTCGACCAGTAGCCAGCTCCTGGCTTTTGCCTACGCAAACCGCATCTTCAAATACTCCCGCAGTGCTTGCTCATCACGAGGCCGATGGTTCTGGTCGGCATCAAACCAGGCTTCTGCAGCGGCAAGCACTCGTGACGTCGGCACCTGCTTCTCGTCGGCAAACCGGCGACCAACGATGATCGCCTCTTCGCGTGTGATCGGGATTGTTTTCATGGGCAAAGTGTATCAAGGCAGAAACCGGCCCATTTGGGTATGATAATGACGTCCGGATTCGAACCGGAATTTCTCGCAATGACATACGACCGGCGACCATCGAATCCGTAAGAATGCCCTCTCGAAGGGCACCATGCGAGCGTGCTATCCATTGCACCACATCACCTGCTTCACTTGCCAGGCACCACTTTGAGAGCTGGTTTGCCTTTTTTCGATAGTTTTTTCAGCTTGTTCGCTTTGCGCTCCGCAATTTCTTCTAGCTCCTGGAGCGCGTATGGCGTGACCGCCTTGATCAATGGTTGAAAATCGTATTCATTCGTCTTGTGCCGGTTGCTTGGCTGAGGTCTGTGGATGCGCTTGATCAATTTCGCCTTTTCCAAATCGGCAAGGTGCTTCTTGACGGTCGATTCGGATATGTCGATGGCCTCGGCAATGGCTTGAATGGAGGGAAAGGGCAATTGTTTGTGAGACCACCAATAGCTCGCGATCTGCACCAAAATCGCGAAGTCTATTGGATTCAAACCTAAGAATCAAAGGGGCCAGGGTGATTTGTTTTAGGCGTATCATGCCTTCATGCCCCGCCGCCCCCGTATCCAACTTGATCGAGTCCCGCTGCATATCGTCCAGCGCGGACACAATCGCCAAGCATGCTTCTTCGGCGAAGACGACTATGCCAGCTACCTGCACTGGCTGGGTGAAGCGCTGGCCGAAACGCAGTGCGCCCTACACGCCTACGTACTGATGACCAACCACGTGCACCTGTTGCTCACGCCGAAGAAAGCCGAGGCGGTTCCCCGTCTGATCATGTCCCTTGGCCGTCGCTACGTTCAATACATCAACCGTACACAACATCGCACTGGCACGCTGTGGGACTGTCGTTACAAATCCTCGGTGGTGCAGTCCGATACCTATCTGCTCACCTGCCAACGCTACATTGAGTTGAATCCAGTGCGCGCAGCGATGGTCACCGATCCGGCGCACTACCGCTGGACCAGTTATCGGCAAAACGCGTTGGGCGAGGCAGACAGTCGCCTCACGCCCCACCCACTTTACGTGGCACTCGGCGCGACCGACAAGGCGCGGCAAGCCAAATATCGCGGCTTGTTTCGCGCGCATCTTGATGAAGCAGCCATCGACGATATCCGCCTGGCGCTAAACCAGAACCAGCCGCTGGGCAATTCTCGCTTTCACGCGCAGATTGAACGCAAGACCGGTGAACGCCGCGAGCCCAAGCCGCGCGGGCGGCCACGGCTGGAGAGTGCGCTGGGTGTGCCGCTGCTGCCGGGGCAAGGCAAGCTTGCGCTGTGAAACAAATGACGTTGACCCGTTTGATTGTGCTTTGATTGTCATGAATCCA
>JBDTPE010000215.1:0-5353 GCA_039932875.1 Betaproteobacteria bacterium
CGCGGCAACTTCCGTGAGTTGATCGAGCAGAAGGGAAAGTTTGCCGAGATGTGGCAGTTACAGCAGCAGGAAGAGGGCAAGACGGTTTAACTCGACCTGGCCCCGGAATTTGGAACGTACGGTCGTTGCCCACAGGACGCTCAACCTTCGGGCGGAAATCTCAGCGTAGAAAATGCCCTACCGGCCTGTATGGCGCGGCGCTCAATGTCCGTCGCCGATTCAATCAATCCCTTCTGCTCAAGAAAGATCAGGAACGCGCGGGTGCTGACCTTTTGGCAGTTCCCCGGCACCATGAAGCTGGCGCGTGCAATCTTGTGGTCTTCAAAGAGGAACACGCCGTTTTTCGGTGGCAACTTGAGCGCGAATTCGTTCATGGTCTCCTGAATTGCCAATTCGCCAAAGTGTCGGCTACTTGACGTAGGGTTCTCGGTTAAAACCTTCCTGAAGTGTTCGAATGTCTTTGTAGGGAGCACAGAAACTCGCGCGGATGCAGCCCACTCAGCCAGCTTGCTACTGGTCGGCGTCTGGTTGCGCGTGACTTCGTGCAGGACCATATCAACCAGCATGACGGCCCAGCCTGGTTTGAACAACACGTCGAGTGCGTCGGCGTAGGCGAGCGTGATGAGCGGCCCGGCGTCGGGCAGCAATGCAATATCCTTGGCCGACGACATCATAGCCGGACTCAAACTGTCGGCAGTGCGTTCAGCTTTTCGACCATGCCTAGCATGGCCGCGTCCGGTAGTCGCGGCATTGGTAGGTGCGCCTGCGCCATCAGCAGGAACAAGTCTTCCTCGTTATCGATGCCGAGCCCTTGCATGGCTTTGTCATCAGCAACGCGGCCCAGCGAAAAATCGAGCAAGACCTTGAAGTTCTGGTTGCCGGTCGACTCCGCTGCCTCAAAGGTCTCAACAAGGTGGCGCAGTTCAGCGTTGAACAGGGCATTAACGGAAGTGTCTGTCTTGGCCGCGATTACCTTGGCACGCTTTAGTAGGTCGCGATCAACGGACCCGGTGAAGTTTACGGTTGCGATTCTTGCCTCCATGGCGAATTAACACATAAATAAGTGTAGCACGGTAATACGTGTATTTCCGTCACTTTCATCGATGTGTCATCCGATGTGTGGCTCATCACCGTTCGTGTCGCACAAAGCGAGAAGGGGAGAGGCAAATGGATCTTTGAATCATTGGGCGGCTATGAAACTCCAGCGCTGATGGGGCTTTCATGGCCTTTAGGGTTGGAAAGGTGCGTTGAATGGCGTATCTACGGTTTATCGTGCTGAGAAGTATTAGATGTTGCAGGCCACGCCGGCGGGGATGGCGATTGAGTGCTACATAGCCAGAGGTGGCCCCGGAATCTTTAGATGATCGAGGCGATATCGGTGCTATTGTTGGATTTGGTTGCCAAGGCAAATATGCGCCTAGGCGAATAGGTGGCCGCATAAAACGTGGTGCCGTCAACTGTTGCGCTTGCCGTTTGAATTAAAAGGCTATCTCAACCCATGCCTATGTCTCGCCCAATGCAAGTGAGTAGTGACCTGATTGAAACTCTGCACACGATGTACAAGGTCGGGTATTGGATCGCGCTAGTTTTAGCTGTATGTTTTTTTTTGCCCTAGTTCCTACGTGGTTACCAATAGTTGCGTTGGTTTGTGCGGTTGTAATTCACTGGCAATGCCAAGAGAAATCTAGTGAGGAAAGAGAAAAATATCTCAGTCGCCTATACGACAGATACGCGCCTGAACTTACAAGAGACTTCCTCAAGGACTCAACGACACTGCTTGCAAGAGTGGATGCGTTTAAGGAGCAACATCCGACCTGGACACTTTTGCTGCATGTCAGGTCAAGTGCATTGAAAGAGTATTGGGAGAAGGCTACTGGTGAGACGCTGCCAATTGTTTTAATGCACAACATGCTTCGTGATTTTGAGGCTATGGCCGAACTTGCCGCTAGCAAGGAGCCCTGTGCGATTGGTCATGCCATAGTGATTGGCAATAGAACGGACGAAATTGAGCATTGGCTAAACACAACCCGCACAGAAATAAGCCAAGAAGAAATGGATATGGCCGTGGCCGATTTACTGCATAAGGGTGAGAGCGATGACAGTTCGGATGAATGGAGCGAATGTTTGGCGGCGCTAAGAGAAACGCCGATCAAGCCGTTTCGCAAGGGAGAAAACTCATGACCCACCTTTGTCAGCAACTTGCCGATGCAGCACATTATCTGGAAGAGAAGGGGATGTCACGAATGCAGCTTTCCAAGTTGCATCACTTTAGCCTTAAGGATCGTGAAGTTACTTTTGCCTCTACGTATCAGTATTTCAGCACTCCAAAAGACTTGAAGAAGAACAATGGGTATTCCGGAGCAACGTGACCGCTGATTCCGGACGAACGTGACCGGCGATTCCGGTTCATCGTGACCGGTCATTCCGGTCGAACGTGACCGATTTCTGACCACTTCCGGAATTGGCGGTCACGATACCGGAACGGCATCGTATAGCAGGGTAATGGTGTTACGCATTTGAGCAACCTAACGGGTACGCTCCCGGCTTTTTGTCTGGAGACAGCGTGCCCGCACCAAGGATCAATATGCGTAAGATAAAGGACGTACTGCGTTTGAAGCTTGACGCCAAGCTCTCGCACGAGCAGATCGCCGCAGCGCTGGGCATTTCGAAGGGCGTCGTCACCAAATATGTTGGGCTGGCGGCAACGGCAGGTCTGGACTGGCCGACTGTACAAGTTCATGACGAAGTAGCGCTAGAGCGGCTGTTGTTGGTCGCACCCGAGAAGCCGCGCAATCATGTTCAGCCCGACTATGGGCGCATTCACCAAGAGTTGCGCCGCAAGGGCATGACGTTGATGTTGCTGTGCGAGGAATACCGAGCCGACCATGCGGACGGTCAGACCTACAGTTATTCCCAGTTCTGCGACAACTACCGGCGTTTCGCCAAGCGGCTCAAACGGTCGATGCGCCAGATCCACCGCGCCGGCGAGAAGCTGTTCATCGATTACGCCGGCCCCACCATCGCATTGACCGATGGCAGCCGTGCCCACATCTTCGTGGCGGCGATGGGTGCATCGAGCTATACCTTTGCGTGCGCCACGCCACGCGAGACGATGGCGGACTGGATCGAGTCGACCGTAAAGGCGCTTGAATTTTATGGTGGGGTGACGCAACTGATCGTCCCCGACAACCCGCGTGCCATGATCGCCGACCCGAATCGATATGAGCCGCGCAGCAACGATACGGTGCTCGATTTCGCACGCCACTACGGCACGTCGGTACTTCCTGCCCGTCCGTATTCCCCCCAAGACAAAGCGAAGGTCGAGTCTGCGGTGCAAATTGTGGAGCGATGGGTGATGGCGCGACTGCGCCATCACCAATTGGCGAGTGTTCACGATGTCAACGAGGCAATCAAGCCATTGCTGGAAATGCTCAATGCGCGGCCGTTCCAAAAACTCCCCGGTAGCCGTGCGAGCACCTTTGCCGCGCTGGATGCGCCGGCATTGCTGCCCTTGCCGGTCCAGCGCTACGAGATTGCCACCTTTAAAACCGTCCGGGTCCACATCGACTATCACGTTGAAGTGGAATCGCATCGCTACAGCGTTCCCCATTCCTTGGTGGGCCAGGCACTGGAAGCGAGGGTCACCACCGGCGCCATCGAAATCCTGCATCGCGGACAGCGTGTTGCCAGCCATGCCCGCAACACCCGACGCGGTGGTTTCAGCACCATTACCGAACATATGCCGGCAGCGCACCGGGCGCACATGGAGTGGACGCCGCAGCGATTGATTCACTGGGGCCGTGACATCGGCTTGGCCACCGCCGTCGTGGTGACCCGTCTGCTCGAACAGCACAAACACCCGGAACACGGCTACCGGGCCTGTCTGGGACTGTTGTCGCTGGCCAAACGCTACGGCAAGCCACGACTGGAAGCCGCCTGTGGTCTGGCGCTGCAAATCGGCGCCAGCCAATACCGCCATGTACGCGACATTCTCGCTAACAACCGCGACCAGATCAGTCAAACCGCGTCGGATGACTGGGTCAGCCCTGACCACGCTCATGTTCGTGGCTCCACCTACTACCAATAAGGATTCGTCTCATGATGATGCAAACCACTCTGGCGCAACTGCGCACCCTGAAACTCGATGGCCTGGCAACGGGTCTGGAAGAACAACTTACCCAGCCGGGTATGACCGCGATGAGTTTCGAGGAGCGTCTGGCGCTGCTGATCGACCGGGAGGTTCACTGCCGCAGCGATCGCCGACTGACGCGGCTGCTCAAACAGGCCCGCTTGAAATATCCGCAAGCGGCCATCGAAGATATCGACGCGCGGCCAACACGCGGGATCGACCGTCGTACCGTAATGAGTCTGGCGTTAGGGGACTGGGTGAGTTCAGGGCACAGTGTGCTGATCAGCGGCCCGACCGGTGCGGGTAAATCATGGCTGGCCTGCGCGCTGGCGCAATATGCGTGTCGGCGCGGCTACTCGGCTGTCTACCAGCGGGTACCTCGTCTACAGGAGGAGCTGCGCATCCGACACGGTAGCGGCGCCTTTGGCAAGTGGCTCATTCAATTGGCCAAAACGGATGTGCTGGTTCTCGACGATTGGGGGATGGGTGCCATCGATAACACCACCCGTTCAGATCTATTGGAAATCATCGATGACCGGGCGACCAACAAGGCGACCATCATTACCAGTCAACTACCGATCGAACACTGGCATGCATGGGTCGGCGACGCCACGATCGCCGATGCCATTCTCGACCGCATCATGCAGCACAACCACCGTCTCATACTGACGGGTGATTCAATGCGTCAGACAAAATAAAAAACCAGCAAAAAGGAGAAAACTATCGATCTATCGTGACCGCAGACATTACAATTTAACCGCGTAACACCACATGCTGCGCACCGGTCACGTTCAGCCGGAATGAGCGGTCATCTTCACCGGAATACGCAGAACAACACTGAATTCGCGAAGCGCTGCATTTTTGAGGCGCTAGAACATCGGCGCATTGGCGGTAATAATTTCGAGAAGTTAGTCCAATCAGCACTGCAGAAATGGCCCCTGTAAGGTAAATAATGGGGTAAACATCAAAAACGATCGGAACAGTGGGGTCTATCTTGGTAGCATTCAAGAGTTGCCTGCCCCCGCACCAGCCAGCCGTTTCAAGCTAAAAGGTTCCGCAGCCCGCACCAGTGCTAGGGTTTCGAGTTCTGTTCTTTGCTCGCTGCTGAAGAAACATTCCCACGCACCCGCGGCCTTTCACCCGGTTTGATGCCCGCAAGCACCAATGCAGACGCGCGCAACGCGTCGCTACAGCCGCTTTCGCTCAGGCGCTCACGTTCACACA
>JBDTPE010000216.1:0-5353 GCA_039932875.1 Betaproteobacteria bacterium
AATGTGGAACTGTTAATGGGCAGGATAGGGCTGGGGTGGAGTGGCGTCAACGGGTGTTATGCATTTCCTACCTGTGGGGGTAGGTTTTGGGAGGGGTGAGACGGGGAATTCGCGGAACATGCTCCGTGTCCGTTGAATGGCCTTCCGATGCAGCGGAATGGAACGTACCGATAAGGTTATTTTGACGAACGCAAATCCCTCCCGGCCTCCCTTTAGAAAAGGGAGGAGTGGCGGCTGGTGACATGTTTCGCTGCATCGGGACACCGTTTCGAGGGCGAGCGACATGTCGTTCGAACCCCCCTCTCAATTTTCCCCTTTTCAAAGGGAGGAGTTATTGGTGGGCGGGGCTGCGGCACGATTGATGGGGCGACAGCATCTTGAGGTTTCGGCAATTTTGACAAAGGAGAACCCTAGCACTGGCGCGGTCTATGGCGCGAAATGCCGCCAGAAGCCGCGCCAGTGCTAGGGTTTACCGCCTCCGCCGCGTGCCGCACAAAGTTGAAATGAATGGGCCCCCCTCAATCTCGCAAGCCAACTACGGGGAAATAGACTGTCAAGGCTTCATGTTCCCGGATTCATATTGCCAAATGGCTCCGGCCAGCGTATTCTTAAATGACATTTTATTAATCTCAAGTGAGATACCATGGCCACGAAGACAACAAGCACACATCGGGCCACCCGAGCCAGGCCGGCCCCGGCGCCAATCTCGTTTGGCGCGCTGCCCATGGCAGATGTGGTGATCAAATCAGGCGCAATCCGTGCCGGCAAGACCAAGAGAATATTGAATTTTTCCGCGCTGGTAAATAACCCTATTGGCGTGCAGGCCACGATCGACGTAATTCGATCGAGACTGCCCACCACGGTCGTTAGTGAAGCGATGGGCTTTCTGTCCGTCCCGCGCAATGAATTGCTCGGCGCACTGCGTATTCCCGTCAGCTCATTTCATCGCAAGCTCAGTACCAAACAAGCGCTGAGCCCCGAAGAGACGGAGCGTGTCATGAGGCTCGCCGAAATCACGCGCACGACCTCCGAGGCTTTCGGCGGACCCGTTGAAGCAGCCGCATGGCTGACAACCGCGAATATGGCGCTTGGCGGTCAATCGCCGCTCTCTCTTTTGGATACCGACGCGGGTGCCAATCAGGTGCGTCGTGTCCTCGCCGTGGTGAATTATGGTGGCGCGCTCTAGTGCGCGTTTGGAGACTCGCGCGCGAGCCGTACTGCCAGGATCGTATCGGCGAGGGAGCAAAAATGTTCGGCGGCCGATGGAATGCGGTTGGAACGGGAATTCTGTACTGCTCTTCTACCCGGAGCCTGGCCGCGCTCGAATACCTGGCGCATCTCGGTAACGTGCATCCAAATGACGTTGTGCTCGTAGGGGTTGAACTTCCGGGTGATTGCAAAATTGACCACCCGGACATAAAGACCTTACCGGAGGATTGGGCGAGCCCATTCCCCTCCCCGAACTGTCAAGCATGGGGAACGGCCTGGTGTCACAACAGCGGCGCGCTCGCTATCGCGCTTCCCTCGGCAATCGTGCCGGAGGAGGAGAACATCATTGTCAACACGGCACATCCCGACATGGCGAAGGTGACGCTGAAACCAATTCGTCGGTTTAATTTCGACCTCCGGCTACTTCATCAATAAAGGGGGCCACGCTCACCGGTCACCCGGTTAAGCAAAAGCGTATCGTCATCCCAGCGACGGTCGGGATGCAGCCCATCCATATTGCCGTTGCACGAAGGACTGGGTCCGCTCCCACGGAAACCGCTGCATCGGTTTCCGGTTCGCCAGGCGTGTCCCATGGGACACGAAACCCCTGACTTACCCTTCGCTGGGACGACGAAGTTCATGATCCCGCCAATCGTGATTCACAAGATGCATAACGACCCCAGGTGTCCATCGACGCGATCTGCTCAACGACCCACAAGGAGCAGGTGCCCGGCGACCTGCGGTTCAACGATGACGTGGCGGCGATGATGGGCAGGCGAATGATGGCGAGGCCACGCGGGCGCGAGCGCCCGGAGGTGAATGTGCCCGTACATGGCGAGCAAATTGGATCGGGATGTTGAACGAATGAAAGCACAGAGAATGGGAAAGAATTCGAGTCAAATTGGTTTTCCCTGAAAACAGGTGTCCATATAAGTGGAAGAACACCAATCCTACAATGGGTCTTCATGAAAAGCGCCTTCCAACTCAACGAGCAAGCTCAAAATAGCGCCCCCCTTTTGAATTGGACAAACACACCTGTTCCTCGGTTTCTCGTCGTTGAGCTGTCGACGCGGCTATTGCCCGGCAGTTTCGAATACCCTTTGGATCACCTGATCGATCATGAACTCGACCTCTGCAACTTTGACACTCGCTACCAGAACGACAAGGCCAGCGCCTCCGCCTAGTACCAGAGGGTGAGCGGACACCTCATTGTCCGTCTGCAACTACAACCAAATGCGCAGAACACCTACGCGCGAATAGTCGCCGACTGATATGTGGGCGGACACCTCTACATTGACAATTGTATTGTGACAGCTATTCAAAACTAGGAGCGCAAAGGGGCATTGGCAGCTTGGTACTGGCGGGACTTACTTGGGGCTGTATCTACTGGCAAGCGCTGCATAGCGCGAACACGGATGAAGCAAACTCTTTATCAGATATTAGGCGTGCGACCGAAAGATACGGCATCCAACATAGCCGCCGCCCATGAAATACTTAGTTCAGCGTGCCTTGCGCGTCAACAGCAGGGCGACCAGAACGCGGCAAACGAATTAATGAGAATCACTGCCGCGTTTGGGATACTTGGTAGCGCGGAGAAGCGCGACGCATACGATGAAAAGCTAGCGGCGATGCAGTTTCAGCCGAGGCCTATTGCTTTCGGTCAGGCAGCTAGTCCGCTTGCCGGAAAGGGCGGACTTACAGCCAAGCGTCGGGTTGAATCAGCAAGTTCGAAGCTAGCTAGCTGTCGTGTTTGCGACAAAGAAATTTCAAGGACTGCGCCGGTGTGCCCTCACTGCGGCGAGGTAAGTCCGGTTCATTCGCCAAGACCTGCACAGTTAACGCAGCCCGGCACTTTCTTAGGTGTACTGGTTGCGTTCATCGTGACTATGATATTTGTATTTGTGAAAATTGGCGGGGGCGGGCAAAGCACTAGCACGACACCGCCTGCGCCTGTAATCGATAGCGCGCAAGCGCAGGTGGATTGCAAGCGTTACGTGCTGCGACAACTAAAAACGCCATCGAAGGCGGAGTTTGCGCCATTTCGCGAAACGACTATTACAGGGTCAGGTGACGGCCCTTGGGTAGTAAAGGGATGGGTCGATTCGCAGAACTCTTTCGGGGCTATGATGCGAACGAACTACGCGTGTACGGTTAGCTATAGCGGTGAGGATGTGACTTTGCAGGACTTGCAAATTAAATAAGTTGCGCTACGCGCCTTGCTATTTATTGTGCGAGTCGAGTTTGTCGATGATTAGGAAGTCGTCAATGACATATGCATGCAAGTTTGCTTCACTCCTGACAAGTGCTGTTATCTGTCCGGCTCTTGCAGCAAGCTACATGACTAACGCGCATGCGGACACGTCAGAAATCTTCAAGTGCAAAGGGAAGGATGGAAAGGTAACAGTCCAAGACTCGCCATGTGCAGAGGACTTGCAGGAAAAGGCACGTCAGCGGGCCGAAGCCTCTGTGCAATTTAGTAGCAAGATCGAGGAGCAGAAGAAAGCGCTAGACGCTGCGCCTAACCGCCAAATTCACAAAGAGCTACTCACACGCCCTGCGCCCTTACCGAATCAACGTGAAGCGCTGAAGGAATTAGCTGCCACACTTATAAACCTAAATGGCCTGCTGTGCGCTCAAGTACAGGCCATCAGGCCCATAGGTGGAGATAAGTACGAAGTAACGTGCATTGAGTATCGTGGCAGAACTGGTGAAAGGGTCTATCACATGGATACAGTTAAAGGCCGTGCGTGGCTACCTTGACTAAGACTATTGCGTGTCCAGTCTACCGATGATTGGCGTATTGATGAATTTCAACTGATCAAACCTCTCTCCCACTTCCCCCCTACAGGGGGTGAAAGTGATGAGAGCATGGGGGCAGGTGCTCTCTGAGAGTCGTCTGCGAGTGCCGTGAGAGTCTTGAACCGCATGCCTTTGAAACTTGTTCGCTAATCACATCCGACCATTCGTCCCGCTGTCATGCCGGCGTGCATAGAATGAGGACTTGTCGTTTGCAACAGAAAATCGGGACATGAACGAGCCGCGAGGAATTCTTCGACATATTCCCTCGCCGAGTCGCTTCATTCCTGCCATCGCCCTCCGCCGGTTACAAACCGTCAAAGTCGCGCCGTGCCCTTGGCTGGAATCCTTACACGCCTCCTTTACAAACGCTTACAAACTCGCGCATTGACCGCTGGTCAAACAGGCGTCTTGTCCGCAGACTAGCGTTTGCCCCGCGTCGCGGGCGGCGTAACGGCCGGTACACGATAAAAATGCCGCGCGGGAACTATACTGGGCAGTCCCAGGAACCCCTGTTTTCATTCGCCACGGCAGCGCCGCCGGCACGCACCAATCGGCACTGCCCTCTCCAGACCTTCCTTCGCCCTCCCAACATGCAAAAACCACAACAATTACTTTCATCATCAGGCTGGCAGCGTCAACCCGGCTGGGTACGCAAGGGGCTCGTCCCGGCGGTATTGGTCGCCCTGATAGGCGGCGTGGGTTACTACCTCTACGTGACCTATTACGCGACCCCGGCGACGGATGAGGCGGCAAAGGCCGCGGCGGCCAAAGCGGGACCCGCGGGTGGTGGAACCGGAAAAGGTGGCGGGCGCCCCGGTGGATTCGATCCCAACCGCATACAGCCGGTGATTGCTGTGCCCGCGCGCGTGGCGGATATCAACGTTGTGCAAACCGCATTGGGCACGGTGGCGGCGCTCAAGGTAGCCACCGTGAAGGCGCGCGTCGATGGCTTGTTGCAGGACGTGCTGTTCCGCGAAGGGCAGATCGTGCGTGCCGGCGACGTGCTGGCGCAGATCGATCCGAAACCGCTGCAGGTTGCGCTGTCGCAGGTCGAAGGCCAACTGGCGCGCGACCAGGCGCAGCTCAACAATGCGCGCCTCGACCTCGAGCGCTATCGGACCCTGCTCGCGCAGGATTCGATCGCCAAGCAGCAGCTCGATGCGCAGGAATCGCTGGTGCGCCAGTTTGAAGGCACGGTCAAGGTCGATCAGGCGCAGGTAGACAACGCGAAATTGCAGCTGGGCTATACCAAAGTGACGGCACCGATCCCCGGGCGCCTGGGGCTGCGGCAAGTCGATCCGGGCAACATGATTCGCTCCGCCGACACCGCCGGACTGGTGGTGAT
>JBDTPE010000217.1:0-5347 GCA_039932875.1 Betaproteobacteria bacterium
AGCGCGAACGTGATCGTCACCACCGTGCAATCACGCAAGACGCACGGGGCGGCGGGGCCCTTTGATCTGCCCATTGATACCACACTCGTCGCACCCGACGTGACCGTGGAATCGCGCGCCATCGGTGCCGGTCATACGATTGTGTTTCTATTCGATGCTCCCGTGACCAGCGCGGGAACCGTTAGCGTCACGCCGATCGGTAATGCAATGGCCGCAGTGTCAGGCAACGAAGTCCTCGTCACCCTCGCAAACATCCCTGACAACCAACGCGTCACCGTTACGCTCACCAACGTCAACGGCTCAATAAATCCGCCGCCCGCGTCAATCGGCTTTCTTGTTGGCGATGTGAATAATTCACGCTCTGTGAACTCAAGCGACATCAGTGGCGTAAAGGCGCGATCAGGGCAAATCACGACCGCATCAAATTTCAAATTCGATCTGAACGCCTCCGGCGGAATCAACTCGTCCGATATTTCAGCCGTGAAAGCTCGCGCAGGACTGTCGCTGCCGTAAGCAACAAATGCCCGCATAAAGTAGTGAAACACAAGAATCGGCGGCCCTCGCAAGCAGAAAATGCCCCGAAAAGCGCACCAATGCTAGTGTCTATCACGTAAATTTGACCTTTCCCGCCCATGCCAAAATGTTCGCATTACAACGGAGACCTCCAATGAGCGCCACAAAACTATTCGATTTATCCGGCCGCGTCGCACTGATCACCGGAGGCTCTCGCGGCCTGGGCCTGCAGATGGCGCACGGCTTCGGCGCGATGGGTGCCAAGCTTGCGTTAAGTGCGCGCAAGGAAAACGAACTCGCCGACGCGAAAGCGGAGCTGACCGCAAAAGGCTACGACGTATTTACGTTCGCCAGCGACCTCGCCAAACCGGAGACGCTGGAGCCGATGGTCGATGCCGTGCTGAAGAAATTCGGTCGCGTTGATATCCTGATGAACAATGCCGGCGCGTCGTGGGGCGCGCCGGCGGAAAAATATCCGCTGGAAGCCTGGAACAAGGTCATCGGGATTAACCTCACCGGTACGTGGCTGGTGACGCAACTGGTCGGCGCGAAAAGCATGATTCCAAACAAGTCCGGCAGCATCATCACGGTGGCATCGGTCGCCGGGCTGCGCGGCCAGCTTGGTCCGATGCAAACCATTGCCTACAACACCAGTAAAGGCGGGCTGATCAACTTCACCCGTGCACTGGCTGGTGAATGGGCGCAATACGGCATTCGCGTGAACGCACTCGCACCGGGATTTTTTCCGTCGAAGATGAGCGATGGTTTATTGAAGGTGCTGGACAAACAGATTCTCGGCATGACGCCGATGGGCCGGTTGGGTGGCGATGAAGACTTGATGGGGCCGGCGATTTTTCTGGCCTCTGATGCAGCGAGCTACATTACCGGGCAGACAATTTCGGTCGATGGTGGCATGACAGCCGTTTAGACCGCGTTACCCGAAAGTATCGAACGGGCGACAGCTTCGGCGACCTTGATCCCATCCACTCCTGCCGACAGTATCCCGCCCGCATAACTTGCGCCTTCCCCGGCGGGGTACAGCCCTTTGACATTAAGACTTTGAAAATCCTCGCCGCGCGTGATGCGTATTGGTGACGATGTGCGCGTTTCAACCCCCGTCAGTACCGCGTCATGCATGGCAAAGCCGCGAATCTGCTTGTCAAACGCGGGAATCGCTTCGCGAATCGCCGTGATCGCGTACGCGGGCAAACTTTCTCTCGCAGTGTCGCCGTGACCACCAAGGTCGACCAGATGCACACCGGGCATGTACGAGGGAACGACTTCTCCGAATTCCACCGACGCGTTGCCCGCCAGGAAATCGCCTACCAGTTGGCCCGGCGCTTCATACGTGCCGCCACCTAATTCGTAAGCCCGTGATTCCCACGTGCGCTGAAATTCAATTCCCGCCATTGGACCGCTTGGATAATCGCGCGGATCGATGCCAACGACGATGCCCGCATTGGCATTGCGCTCATTGCGCGAATACTGGCTCATGCCGTTGGTTACTACGCGACCGGCTTCCGATGTTGCCGCCACGACAGTGCCACCCGGGCACATGCAAAAACTGTAAACGCTGCGACCGTTGCTCGCGTGGTGCACGAGTTTGTAATCGGCCGCGCCGAGCAGTTCATTGCCAGCATTCGCGCCCAGTCGCGCGCGATCAATCAGCGATTGCGGGTGCTCGATGCGAAAGCCAATCGAGAACGCCTTGGACTCCAGATGCACACCGCGATCACTGAGCATCTGAAAGGTGTCGCGCGCGCTGTGGCCAAGAGCCAATACAACGTGATCTGCGTGCAACTCTTCACTGCGGTTATTCGCCACATCCAGCACCGTCAGACCGCGCAACTGTCCGTTATCGATATGCAGATCGGTCACCCGATGCATAAACCGCACCTCGCCGCCGAGCGCGATGATTTCCTCACGCATTCTCTCCACCACGCCGACCAGCCGGAACGTACCCACGTGCGGTTTGCTCACGTACATGATCTCAGCCGGCGCACCGGCCTTGACGAATTCGCTCATCACCTTGCGGCCCAGAAAGCGCGGGTCCTTGATCTGGCTGTAGAGCTTGCCGTCAGAAAATGTGCCAGCCCCACCTTCGCCGAATTGCACGTTTGATTCCGGATCGAGTACGCGCTTTCGCCATAAGCCCCAGGTATCCTGCGTGCGCTCCCGTACCTGTTTGCCGCGTTCGAGCACGATTGGTTTCAAGCCCATTTGAGCCAGGATAAGCGCAGCGAAAATACCGCAGGGGCCAAAGCCGATGACGACAGGGGGAAGCCTTTGCTGGTGTGTGGCAGTCAACGTATGCGTGGCTACGTCGACAAAATGGTAGCTGGTGTCTGGCGTTGGGCTGATCGCCTTGTTGCCACGCCATCGCTTTAGCAGGGCGGCCTCATCGTGCACGCGGACATCGACGCTGTAAACGAACAGCAGCGCGTCTTTCTTGCGCGCATCGTAGCTACGCTTGAAAACCGAAAAATCGATCAGCGCCGATTTTGGGATGTCGAGCTTCTTGAGGATCGCCTGCTCGAGCGCCGCACTGGCGTGTTCGAGCGGCAGGCGCAATTCGGTGATTCGTAGCATGAGCGCTGAGGACAATAAATTGGCGCAAGCATAGCATCGCCCAGCTGGCGATCTACGTTTTTGCCGGTTGCCGCCTGAACGGCAAAACTTCAAGCACCAAGGCAACCCCGATCAGTACCGTCAACCCACCAACAATGGCGCCGCCATTCAGTGTCTCACCGTAGAAAATTGCACCCCAGAGCGCACCAAACACCGGTACCAGGAACGTCACGGAAATTGCCCGCGTAGGGCCGACGTCACGGATGAGTCGATAGTAAAGCAGGTAGGCGACGGCGCTACAAAGCACCGCGAGACCCAGCAGCGACAGCAAGGTGTTGATTGGAGGCATTGCAACCGGCAGCGACATCAAACCGATGGGCGCAACCAATAGTGCCGGCAAGGTTAGCGTGCCCACCGCAATTCCCATGTTCGGCACTCCTTTAGTGTATTTTTTTGTATAAACGATGATGAATCCGTAGAGACAAGTTGCGGTCACGCACGCCGCCGCCGCGGTCAGCGTCTGCGCTGACAAGGGAATTGGCCCAAGATTGATGATGATGCCCACGCCTAGCAAGCCCAGCGCCATGCCGAGCAATCTGAATACGGTCAGTCGCTCGCCCAGCATCCACACCGCAAACAGCGCCGCAAAAAACGGTGCCAGCGCATTCAGGATCGCACCGTAGCCTGCGGGCAGCGTCTTCATGGCGAATGCGATCAGCGCAAACGGCATCGCCGAATTCATCAAGCCGATGAACAGGTACTGTTTCCACCATTTCGCCCATTGCAGATCATCGTTCCTGACCAACGCAAACGCCAACAAGACGAGTCCGGCGATGGTAATTCGTAGCCACATGGTGCCGATACCGCCGAAGAAAGGCGCCACAGTGCGCATAAAGCTGTACGAGCCGCCCCAGATGGCGGCAAGGCTGAGCAGACGGGTGAGATCGGCAGCGGTCATAAGGGGGATCGAAAACCTTGGGCAGGCAAAGACGGGGAGTATCACACGGCACAAATAACAGGAACGTCGTTTTCCGGGCAACAAACTCAAATTCGGTCCACATCCAAATTTCAACTCCTTTCGTAGTGAATAGCTGCCAAAAAAGTAACCAATTTCAGGAGTATTTATGTCGCCAGATTGGACCATGCCGTTTTCGATTGACGCCGTTATACTTCCGAAGATGAAGTCGCACCTGCCTATCAAGCCGCTTTCCCGTTCAAAAGCGCGACTTATCGCAACGCCCGCCGAGGCCCGCCAGAAAACGGAGTCCGTCGCTACAGCCAGCGGGAAGCGCAGTTCGAAGCCGGTCGGTGCACTTCCTTCAGCCGATGACGAGGTTGCATTTCGCAAATGTCTGGCGGAGATTGCCAAGCAACAGCAGGTCGCACTGGCGAAGTTTTATGACCTCACTGTCAGCCGCGTTTATGCGGTGGCACTGCGCATTGTCAGGCGCATCGATCTGGCCGAGGAGGTCGTCTCCGACGTGTACCTTCAGGTCTGGCGCGATGCGCATCGTTATGACACCGAGCGCGGCAGAGTTTTGGGCTGGCTGCTCATCATCGCTCGTAGCCGGGCGCTCGATTTGCTTCGCCGCCAGGACGAGGCCTTTAGCCATCCCGAGCCATACGATCTGGTGGCCGAGCCTGAATCGGCGCTGCATGGGCCAGAGCAGTTGCTGGCCGACGCGCAAGCGGAAGGGGCGCTGCACGCTGCGCTGCTCCAGTTGACCCCGCTGCAACGGCAGCTATTGTCACAAGCCTTTTTCCGCGGGCTGAGCCATCAAGAAATAGCCGATCAGAGCGGCATGCCATTGGGTACGGTCAAAACGCATATTCGCCGCGCATTGGGCGAACTACGAAATTTGCTTGGTTCGGCTGCGATTTCAGGAGATTGGTCATGAGCAAGAAATTAAAACAAGCCGAAGCAGTTATCCCGGAAGACATATTGGCCGCGATGTTGATGGCTATGCCTGTTTTGCCGCCTTCATCGCGTCGGCAGGCAGCCATGAAAAAATCCTTGCTGACTCGCGTCGACAAGATCGTCAAGCCAGGACAAGCTGCGGTCGTCAAATCGGCAGTGCTCGTGGTTCGCGCTGAGGAAGGGAGCTGGTTCAACTATGCACCCAATGTCGACATGAAAGTGTTGCACGATGACGGTGATACCCGCACCTGGTTGGCGCGATTTGGCCCCGGCGGCCGTATTTCAGCACATATGCAAACGGGCGATGAGGAGGCCATCATCATGCAGGGCTGGTGCTACCTCGATGAC
>JBDTPE010000218.1:0-5336 GCA_039932875.1 Betaproteobacteria bacterium
GTTTGCCATTGGCGTCGGCGTGCACAGCGGCGAAGTGATGATGTGCCACGTCGGCACTGGCGACAGCAGTGAATTTACCGCCATTGGTGACGCCGTCAATCTGGCGTCACGCCTTGAAGGAAAAACCAAGGAACTAGGCTGGTCGATCATTGCCAGCCTGCCGACGTTGCATGCTGCCGGCGAAGGCATTGAGTTCGGCGACATCGAAACACTTTGGGTGAAGGGCCGCTCCACGCCGGTGGACGCCGTTGAAATTACCGGCATAGATGTCACCGTGGGTGGTGTTGATAGCCGGCATGTTGAGCTCGCCACCGATATCCGCAATGCGCTGCGCAGCAACTCGGAAATTACCGGGCGGGCCATCAAGGCCGCGCTTGAAGTCACACAGAAAATGGAGACGTTGCCATCTGCAGCGGGCGTGTTTGCCGCCACGGCCCCCAAGATAAAAGGTTACCGCCTACTGCGGAAACTCGGTGAGGGCGGTATGTCGGAGGTTTTCCTTGCTGAACGCGAGGCAGATAAACTGCCGGTTGCGTTGAAGCTGCTGGACCCGCTTGCGGGGGACATGGAGGAAGGGGGCGATCTACTTGCACGCTTTATCCAGGAATACGCGATCATTTCGCAAATCACGCATCCGAACGTCGTGAAGATTTTCGATCAGGCGTTTTCCGATGAACTTGCCTACATCGCGATGGAGTATTTTCCCGGGGGCGATTTGCGGCGCAAGATTGCAGCGGGCCTGACGGCCGCGCAAGCCGTCGACATCTTGTTGCAGACAAGCCGCGCGCTTGAAGAAGTTCACAAGCAGGGCATCGTGCATCGCGATCTAAAACCGGACAATCTCATGCTGCGTGCAGACGGCACCCTTGCGCTGGTCGATTTCGGTGTCGCCAAGCGCGTCCGCCAATCGCTGGCTTCCACGCGGCACGGACAGGTCGTAGGCACGCCATATTATCTTAGTCCCGAGCAGGCGGCGACAGGCGCTGTGAGCAACAAAAGTGACCTATACAGTCTCGGTGTGTTGGCGTTTGAAATGTTTACCGGTGAAAAGCCATATCAAGCGGACAACGTGGAGGCCCTCATGCGCCTGCACGTGGACGCCGCCGTTCCGCGACTACCGACAGCGCTTACCGAATATCAACCACTAATCGACAGACTGATGGCGAAAGACCCAGCGCACCGATTTCAAAGCGCAGATGAAGTTGTAGTTTTCCTGCTGCGGTGACAGCAGTTGCCGTGCCAAGTACTGATCGTGTCCGAACAAATAGTTCGGAAATGACTATCGGGAGGTGATTTGCCCGTCAGCTAATTCAAGGTATTTTGCTGTGCAGCGGGCACCAAAACGTCGCCCCTGTTTTGTGCAGCGGCCGAAAACCAGAATGCTGGCAGCGGTATTTCTGCCTGCTCCAGCCATGCCTTGAAATCCTGTCGGGTTACACACTCGTCGAACAGCGCGTGCTGATCCGGTATGGCGGCGTGCTCGACAACATTGATCAAGTGTTTAAGCGCAGAGGTGCGAATAAAAATCGGCAAGGCACCATCGCGTGCGACATAGCCCACGAACGGCGCGCCGTGCAATTCGAATGTGCCGCGCATTTTCCATCGTGGATCGACACTTTGCACGCGCAGGCCATCGCGAATTACCGCCTTTGCAATGACCCTTGCAAGGATGATTTCATGCTGCAGCGTCTCGCGACCCCAAAGCGAGATGACATCCCAGATGCGGTAACTTTCAATATGGTGCCCAACTTCCATGACATGCCTCCATTGTTGATCGACGTGAGGAACGGTCCAACGTTTGAAACGTATTGGCCGAGCCCCAGGTGATTATCACAGAACTCAACTCGAATGCTTTCAACGCGCTGGCGGGCAGCGACCAGGCTATTCGATCTTGCATAGGCAATGCACGTATGCCGTGTAAGGGCTGCCGCTGCGTTTTGCCAGATCAGCCGCATCTGTCAGCCACGCCAAGTCGCTTTGCACGTCGCGCGCAAAACCGGGTGCGAGCGAAGACGGCAGAAAGCCCTTTGTAGCCATCGCAAGCTTTGCGTTAATCCAGGCTTCCAAATCGGCACCGCCCATTTGCGATACCAGCTTTTCAAAACGCGTACGCTCCACGTCAACATAGGTCACCCGGGCATCATCGGCAAGCTTGGTGCGGGTCAATGCGGACTTGATCGCGTCACCCAGACTACCGGTGCGGTCGATCAGGCCACGCTCTTTGGCTTGATTGCCCGTCCAAACGCGTCCCTGGGCGACCTCGTTGATTTTTTCTGGTGTTGTTTTGCGTGCAGTAGCCGCCTTGGCGGTGAATTCACTATAGATGTTGCCGATGACGCTCTGCACCATCTGCGTAAAACGCGGATCGAGTCCGCGGCGCGGGTCATAGGCGCCACCCAGCCATGTGGTCGTCACACCACCGGTGTTGATAGAGAGTTTTTCCATCGCTTTTTCCCCGGTCGGCAGCATCGCAACTACGCCGATCGAGCCGGTGATGGTCGCCGGATCGGCGATGACTTCGTCTGCCGCCATGGCAATCCAATAGCCTCCCGACGCAGCCACGCTACCCATCGAAACGACCACCGGCTTGCCAGCCTTGCGGGTGAGTTCCAGTTCGCGGCGGATCAATTCCGAACCGAACGCACTTCCACCAGGTGAATTGACCCGCAACACAATCGCCTTCACTTTTTCGTCGTCGCGCGCTTTGCGAATCAACTCAGCGGTTGAGCGGCCGCCGATACGTCCTGCCGGCGCAATTCCATCGCTGATTTCCCCTTCCGCCACGACAATGGCGACGGCATCACCGGTTAACTGCGGCTTAAGCGTATCGAGGTAGGTATCGAACGATACTTGCCGAAATGACTTGCTCTCGTCATCTTTGGTGCCGCGCTGAATCATCAAGTCGCGAAATTCGTCGCGCGTCTTCAGACCGTCAATTGCCTTTTCGGCTAACGCCAGTCTGGCTGCGCTGCCGTTGACTGCGAGGAGACTTTGCGGCAGTGCTTCGATGCTCTTGTTGATGGCTCCCGCAGGCAGTTTGCGCGCCTTTTCTACGCCGGTCGTATAAGTTGCCCAAAGGTCGCTATACAAATATGTATCCGCTTCGATGGTCGCTTTCGAAGGCGCATTCACGATATATGGTTCGCCGAAACTCTTGTATGTGCCTGCGCGAATGACATTCACCTGAATGCCGAGCCGGTCGAGTGCGTCTTTGTAATAGTTGCGGTAGCGGCCATAACCCTCAAGCATCATCGTGCCCATCGGATGCAAATATACTTCGCTCGCATGCGCCGCCAGATAGTAGGATCGCTGGTCATAGTTTCCGCCCCATGCCACCACCTGTTTGCCGCTCGCTTTGAAGCGGTCCAGAGCGCCGGCCACTTCACGGAGCGACGCCAAACCACCGCCGCCAAATTCGTCGAGAATCAATACCACACGCTCAATTCTCGCGTCCTTGGCCGCTGCTTCGAGCACGGCGAGCACGTCACGCAACTGCGTCTGCGAGTTACCACCCCCTTGAAGGTCGCTCAGGAAAAGGCCTGCGGAGCCTGCTGCCCGCTGCTCAACCAGTGGCCCTTTCAGATCAAGCACCAGCGCGGTTTTTTCTTCAATCTTCGGGCTGCTCTTGACGATGGCGACGACGATAACGATGAGTACAAACAAGAAAATGAGATTGAAGGTGACGCGGCGGCTGGCATCAAGAAACGACCAGAAGCCGCCGATGGCGCGGCGCAAAAAACCAGGTTCAGACGACATGAATACTCCAGAGATCACGGGGACAGCGGCCATGATACCGGTGTTGACCGATACACAGTGACACAGCCAAATGCTACGCACGCTCGGCGCCTTCAACTCGTGGGACTGGGACCAACTCTCTTTCAACTGCGCCTCGCGGTATGCAGTCAGATGAGGTCGGAAAACGAACTGTTAACAAGTACAACTGCCTGGATATCACTATGCTCGCCAATGCCATTGCACCCCCTGCCCGAAGATATGTTGTAATTCGCTGCTCACTCTTCGACACGCGACAGTCGCGATGACAAACATAAAAACCAATAATCTTGCGGGAGACTTCTGGGGTGGCTTGGCGGCGATGCTGGTGGCATTGCCTGCTGCCATCGCCTTCGGCGTCACGATTTTTTCGGTACTTGGCAGCTCCTACGCGGCCTACGGCGCCTTGGCCGGGATCCTGGGTGCGACGGCGCTGGGTCTGGTTGCGCCGCTACTCGGCGGAACCAACCGCTTGATTACAGCACCCTGCGCACCCGCGGCTGCCGTCCTGTCGGCGTTCGCCCTGGAGCTGATCCAGCGCGGGACACCAGCCGAAGCCATTTTGCTGTTGCTGACGGTCCTCGGCTTATCGGCAGGATTGCTGCAGGTGGTTTTTGGCTTGGTTGGCCTGGGCCGACTCATCAAATACATGCCTTATCCGCTGACAAGCGGCTACCTGTCGGCGGTGGGACTGATCTTTATTGCGAGTCAATTGCCGAAACTGCTCGGCACACCTATTGGCACCACCTTATGGCAATCGCTCACCACCGTCTCGCTCTGGCAGTGGCAGGGGATTGTCGTCGGCGCTGTAACGGCGATGGTAATGTTGCTGGCGCCACGAGTGACCAAGTTGGTGCCCGCTGCAATTCTCGCTTTACTCGCTGGCGAACTGACGTATTTTGGGCTATCGCTGTTTGACGGCAATTTGCTACGATTGGCAGGCAATACACTTGTCGTCGGTCCGCTGGATACTGGCGCTGGCAACAACGATTTTATTGAGGGGCTATTAGGTCGCTGGCATGGCGTCAGTCAGTTAAGCCTGTCGCAAATCGGCAACATGCTCATGCCGGCATTTACCCTGGCGATCCTGCTTTCCATCGATACGCTCAAGACCTCTGTTGTTGTGGATACACTCACCCGTACACGGCACGACTCCAATCGCGAGCTGATCGGCCAGGGTGTGGGCAACATGGCCTCCAGCCTGATTGGTGGACTGCCCGGCGCCGGTACCATGGGCGCAACGCTGGTGAACATGTCCAGCGGCGCGCAGACCAAGCGTTCCGGTTTATTCGAGGGTATTTTTGCACTGGCTGCCTTGCTGGTACTTGGTGGGGTGATTGCCTGGGTGCCGGTATCGGCGCTTGCGGCCATCCTGATTGTGATCGGTGTGCGCATGATCGATCGAAGCAGCTTGGAATTGCTCAAGTCGCGCAGCACTGTTCTGGATTTCGCCGTGATCGCAGCGGTGGTCTGCGTTGCACTCATATTCAGCTTGATTGCGGCTTCCGCCACTGGTGTCGGCCTGGCCATCTTGCTGTTTATCCGCGAGCAAATCGGCGGCAGCG
>JBDTPE010000219.1:0-5320 GCA_039932875.1 Betaproteobacteria bacterium
CGCAAACCGACTACCAATACTGTCATTTGACCAAGGGCCAGACGTATTACCTCAATATCCGTTTTGTAGATGGCATCAATCAATCCGCGACTACCTGCCCAAGCGGACTTTGTGGCGGCGCATTGACGTTCAATTAGCGATCAACAGTAACGGATCGAGGGCCGATCGCCAGCGCCCTCTATTTTTTCACTAAACAAATATTCAGGTTGCCCCCATGAAACAGTCGTCAAAACTTGCTGCCAGCATTGTGGCAGGAGTGGTCTTTGCGTGGGCCGGCGTTGCGCCCGCGCAGACAATCGTCAAGCCCGACGCGGTGCTGGCGTCCACGTCAAAGACTAAGGTTACATACGAAGATTTAATGGCTGAGATGGAGCGTTTGCCTGAGGAAAATCGTCTCGAATTCCTTCTTAGCGCGCAACGCCTCGCGACAGTGGTAGAGAACATCCTGATCACCAAAATCATGGCGGCTGAGGCACAGGAATCCGGACTGCAAAACCGTGCAAAAGTGGCGGCAGAACTTCGAAATCAGACTGAAAGAGTGCTGGCAAAATATCGCCGTGAAGACCTTGAGGCCGGCGCACCAAAAATCGACCTGACCTCACTTGCGCGTGAAATTTTTCTCACGCGAATGAAGGACCTAGAACGCCCTGCACTCTATAGCACCTGGCACACGTTGATCAAGGTAACTGACCGCTCACCTGCGGCCGCATTGGAGCGCGCCAAAATTGTGAAAGCAAAGGTGGATGCGGGCGAAGACCTGAGCTCGATAGCAAAAAAATATTCGGACGACGAATCCGCTTCCACAAACGCTGGCAATATCGACCCCGCTCCGTTATCCGTGCTCGATAACGGGTTTGCAGCTGCAATTGAAAAATTGAAGCCGGGCGAGTCCACCATTGTTGAAACTGCGTATGGAATTCATGTTGTGCGCCTGCTAAAGGTGGTGCCTGCCAATCGGCCTACGTTTGAAGATGTCAAACCGGCAATGCTCCTGGAAGCGGACAAAATCTATAAGCAGCGCCTTTTGGAAACCTATCTGGCGAAAATTCGAAACGATCCGACCTTGAAGGTTAACAAGGATGTGTTGGATCAAGTGCGGCCGAGGTTACCTGAGATTCCACCGCCAGCCCCTGCGCCTACCAGGAAGTTGTAACGCGGCCTTGATTGCGCCTGGACCACAACCTCTACTGCTGCTGGTTCGGTTTACCGAGCGCGAAATTCTATCGCGTTTCGCAGGAAGTGCTTTTGGGCTTGTATGGGCGCTTGTCAATCCGCTGTTGTTACTGGGTATATACGCGTTTGTGTTCGGCCAGCTTTTCAAAACGCGAATGGGAGATTTATCCACCGACAGCTACGTCGCCTTTCTTGCCATCGGGCTATGGCCATGGATGATGTTTGCAGATGGCGTCATGCGAGCACTTCAAAGCGTGCAAGCCAATGCGCCACTCATCAAAAAGGTCGCATTTCCACATTTGTTACTGGTATTGGCCGCGGTCAACAGCGTATTTCTGGTGCATTTGGCCGGCTACGCCGCAGTACTGGTGCTGCTTGCGGCAACGGGTTCCACGATCCATCTCGTGGGCATCCCGTCCTTGTTGCTCGCGATCGCAACGTTGTATCTCCTGGCTGTCGGCGTAGGCGCATTTTTCGCTGCTCTGCAACCGCTCCTGCGCGATGTAGAGCAGGTGGTTGCACCGGGGCTCATGATGTTGCAGTTTCTGACCCCGGTACTTTATCCGGTATCTGTCATTCCCGAAGCCTATCGGCACTGGTTTGCCTTGAGCCCGTTGACAGGCGTAATGCAGCATTTGCGCGAAGGCTTGCTGCAGGGCTCATTGCCCCAATCCGGTGATTTGATGATGTTATTTGTTGGCGCCATTGTCGCGGCCATCGGTCTCGGCTTTTTTGTCCGACTCTCGCCCTATTTTGAGGATTTTCTTTAGACGAGATCAATAGATATTGCGCATTATCGAGATGCACCAGCGTGCGCCTCGACGAGGTCGCGTCGCATATAATTCTGACCTCATCCATCTCAACGCAAATTTGTTCAAGCGTTGCTAAATACCGCTAGCCAGTTCACCGTGTCCGCACCCGTCCCTGACGACCTCATCCGCCTGGAAGGCATCAGCAAAGACTATCCGATCATCCGGACTGGGTCCGGACGTTTGCAGACTGTTTTTGAGTTGCTAACTGGCCGAGCGGTTCACGACTTTTTTCGAGCCGTTGAAAACATCAGCCTGACCATTCGGCGTGGCGAGTCATGGGGAATCATTGGTGAAAATGGTGCGGGTAAATCCACGTTGCTCAAAATTATTGCCGGCGTTGTCAAACCCTCACGTGGCACCATCGTCATTCATGGCCGGGTCAGCGCGTTGTTGGAACTCGGTACCGGATTTCATCCCGAATATAGCGGACGCGATAACATTTTTCTCGCGTCGGCGCTGATGGGCTGGACGCGCGCCGAAACGCACGCACAGCTGGACGCGATTCTGAACTTTGCTGATATCGGATCGCATATTGATCAGCCAGTGAAGACTTATTCATCCGGCATGGTGGTGCGGCTGGGCTTTGCCGTTGCCACCGCACTGTCGCCGGATTTGTTGGTGACAGATGAAGTGCTGGCGGTCGGCGACGAATCATTTCAAAAGAAATGTTTGCGCTGGATGGAGGATTTCCGTGCGCGCGGCGGAACCTTGCTGCTGTGTTCGCACAGCATGTATCACGTGCAGTCTCTGTGTCAGCAGACCATGTGGATTCACGACGGAAAAGTGCGCATGCAGGGCGAATCCTTCCAGGTGACCCAGGCGTATCTCGCCTATCACGAAGCAAAAAACCGAAAGGACGTGGCTGCCCACGCAACTGTTTCCGTATCCAGCGCGCCCTTCCCCATGCTGGCGGCGCTTTGGATCGAAGACAACACTGGCGGCAGCCGTGAGTCGTTCGACATGGGAGAGGAAATCCACCTTTGCGGCACATACCAGTCCCCTGAGGATGCGCCTACCGTGCTGATGGTAGGCGTGGTACGCATGGATGGAACACCGGTGTTCGGGACTTTTTCCAACGACAGTGGCTTCGATGCGAATCGACTCGCGCCACGCCTTTTCGGGTTTCGCGTCATTTTCCCGCGCAACGCATTGCTTCCCGGCATGTACCACTTTCGCGCGCACACGCTCGACGACCACGGGTTACGCATGTTCGATACGCGCGAAGTCTCGCTCACGATCAACGGCCAGACACGCGATCATGGCTTTGTGCGCCTCGACCACAAATGGGCGCATGGACACGCGCAGCCGACACAATGATGAATGCTGAACTTACACCAGAGCTTCGCGCGCTTGCGCAACAATCGTTTCAGCATCAGGCGGCAGGACGATTCGCTGAGGCGGCACAAGGTTATGCCGCCGTACTTTCGCGCGCTCCGGGTGTGTGGTCTGCGTGCTACAACTTGGGGCTGGTCTACCAGCATCTGGCACGTCTGCCCGAGGCGGCAGACATGTACATGCGCGCCGTGCAACTCAATCCCCAGCTTGCCGAGGCTTACAACAATCTTGGCAACGTGCTCAAAGCCCTGAAAAACGAGATGGCAGCAATCGATGCCTACCGACGCGCCGTAGACCTAAAGCCCCAACTGTCCGAAGCCTGCTACAACCTCGCGACCATGTTGCAAACGCGTGGAGAACATACTGCGGCGAACGATATGTTTCGAAAGACGTTGGCCACCAACCCTGCGCATTTGTCTGCATGGGATGCGCTATATCGCAGTCTTCTCGGCTTGAGGCAGGTTGACGAGGCTGCCGAAGTCTTTCTTGCTTGGGATCGCGCCATGCCGCCGTCCCCTGAACTGGTGACAGCCGGGCTCGCCCTGTGTCGTTCCATTGGTGATCGTGCGCTGGAAGCACGCTATCTTGCATTGGCACTCGACTGGCCGTTTACGGAATTCACGCCGGAACAATTCGTGCCGGTTTTGGGCATGATCCAATATTTCGATGTTACGCGTGAACAGATCCTTGGCTGCTATCGTCGGTACGATGGGATCATGGCTTCGCGAAAGCCAGTGATAATTCCACTGTTGCCGCGCCGCGCTGTCGACGCCCGGCTGCGCATCGGCTATGTGTCGGCAGATTTTCGCCGGCACGTGATGGGGCGATGGATGCTTGAAGTCATTTCGAGGCATGATCGCAGCCTCGTCAGCATTTTCCTCATCTCTACTTGTTCGCCGCGTGAATACGATGTCGTCACGGACGCATTCCGTTCGCATGCGGACGGCTTTGCCGATATTAGCGAGCTGGATGATTTGGCAGCCGCAAAAAGCATCGCCGAAGCCGATCTCGACATCCTCGTGGATCTCGCAGGGCATACGATGGCCGCGCGCCCTGGGATCTATGTGCACCGCCCCGCAAGAAGCATCGTCACGCACCTTGGCTACCACGGCTGCCTTGGTCTCAGTGCTGTCGACTACAAGCTGACTGATCACGTTGCTGACGTAGCCGACGCTGGACAGTTTCAGATTGAGCAGCCGTTCGCGCTGGAGACTTGTGTATTCCCCCTTGTTAGAGTTGCGCCAGCTGCGGACTATCCGGTACCGGGCGCCAACCCCGAACTTGAGGGCAAATTCGTCTTCGCGACATTTACCAACGAACTCAAACTGTCAGCGCGTTGTCTCGCGGTTTGGCGACGCGTTCTCGACGCGTTACCTGAAGCCGTGCTTCTGTTCTCGCCGCTTTCTCCTGCGCAACACCGCAGCATTGAACGCATCATGGCCGCCGGCGGCATCGAAAAATCGCGCATCGTGTTCTTGAACGTGCCCGTACAGGACGCACTGTGGCGTGCCCGCTACCGCCTGGTGCATGCGGTAATGGATACATTCCCCTATGCCGGGGGAGACACGACGCTGGCAGCGTTGGACATGGGCGTACCTGTCGTGACGCTTTGCGGACTTCGCCATAGCGAGCGCGTCGGCGCCAGCATTCTGAGCCATCTGAACATTCGCGAGCTGATCGCCAATAGCGAGGATGAATTCGTCGAGATCGCCGTGAAACTGGCGCGCGATGCGGCATTCATGGCCCAAACAAGAAAGCGCATTGAGGCCGCAGTTGCAGAGACTGATGTCGATACCTATACCCGCAGCCTCGAACGGGCCTACACTGAAATTGCCGCGCGCAAGCCGGTTGACGCGTCCATGTCGCTGAGCGCGCAGGATTTTTTCCGGCAGTTGCGCGAAGCCATGCATCGGCATCAGGCGGCAGTGGACGATAAGGAGCGAGGCGCAGTTGCGGCGATCTACGCTACACTGCGACGCGAGCAGCCCGACTATTCGCCG
>JBDTPE010000220.1:0-5297 GCA_039932875.1 Betaproteobacteria bacterium
CACCGGCCTTCTAAGCCGGGGGTAACAGGTTCGAGTCCTGTCGGGCGTACCAACGGAGTCAGGAGCAGGTTCCGCGCGCAAAGCGCAGTATTGGTGGCACGCAGTTTGCGATGCGGCCAAAAAATTCAAAGCAGTACTTGTTTGTGACGATGTCTCCGTTCATCATGCAATGAGTGCTACAGCAACACAAAGATCAACGGTGGGTGTAGCTCAGCGGTAGAGTCCTGGATTGTGATTCCAGTTGTCGTGGGTTCGAACCCCATCATCCACCCCAGTCAAAAGGCCAGCCGCGTGCTGGTCTTTTTTTGCCTTTTATTTTGGCGGCGCAAAATTAGAGAGCCAATATCCACGGTCATCTACAAGCACAATGGCGCCAACTGCCGCCCCAATGCTAGACTTTTGATAATTCCTTCGGAGCGTCAATGAATCAAACCACCGACCACATCCCCGGCCTGGTTCTCAAAAACTGCATGTTCGAGCTGCCGCTCGATTACGCAAACCCAGACAAGAAAACTGGTGTATTCGCCCGCATCGTCTGCGACCCAGCCAAAGAAAGCACCGAACTTCCTTACATGGTGTTTTTTCAGGGTGGACCAGGCTCTGGTTCACCGCGACCGATGGGAAATGCAGGCTGGATCAAGCGCGTATTGAGGGAGTACAAGCTGGTGTTGCTGGATCAGCGCGGCACCGGTCTCTCGACGCCTATCACCGCCCAAACCATGCGCGGCTTCGCCACGCCTGAGGCGCAGGCCGACTACCTGAAACACTTCCGCACTGACAGCATCGTTCGCGATGCCGAGGCGATCCGCAAACAGTTGATTGGCGATGCGCCGTGGAGCATTCTGGGTCAAAGCTATGGTGGTTTTTGTTCAATGCGATATCTTTCTGCGGCGCCAGAGGGCTTGCACGAAGTACTGATCACCGGCGGCATTCCTTCCCTTACACGACCGGTCGATGATGTCTATCGTGCAACCTACAAACGTGTGATCGACAAGAACCGGCTTTACTACCAGCGGTATCCGGGCGATGTAGAAAAAGTGAAAGGCATCGTGCACCACCTTCGTGACCACGAGGTAAAGATGCCCAGCGGCGGTCATCTCTCCCCACAACGGTTCCTGCAGCTGGGGCTGCAGTTCGGCATGAGTGATGGCTTTGAGGCGATTCACTATTTGATTGAGGAGGCATTCGTCGACGGCGTTGATGGAAAACATACGCAGGAAATGAACTGGAATTTCCTGTTTCATCTCGAACAGCTTCAGTCCTTCGACACCAATCCAATTTTTTCGCTGATGCAAGAGGCTTGCTATACGCAACAGGCTGCGAGTAACTGGTCGGCGGAACGTTTGCGGGCTGAATTTCCGCAATTCGATCTCGATAGCCGCGACGCCATTTTGTTTACCGGTGAGATGATCTATCCGTGGATGTTCGATGTGTACCCGCAGTTGCAGCCGCTCAAGCAGGCGTCTGACATCATCGCCAAAGACGCGACGTGGCCGGCGCTCTACGACGTGGAGAAGTTAAAGCAGAACCGCGTGCCAGTCGCGGCTGCCGTGTATTTCGATGATATGTACGTGCATCGCCAGTTTTCGGAAGAGACGGCGCGGATCGTGCCGAACATGAAGCTGTGGATCACGAACCAGTACGAACACAATGGGCTGCGCGCAGATGGCGAGGCGGTGGTGGATCGATTGCTACAAATGGTGCGTGGACAGGTCTGACTGGACTCAGAATCGATCTGCCGCAAAAGGTGCCAGATCGATTCCGGGCTCGCGCCTCAAGACCTGCGCGGCGATGATGCGTGCAGTCACACCGGACAGCGTGAGGCCCAGATGTTGGTGGCCGAACGCGAAGTAAAGATTGCGGCCATCCCGCACGCGCCCCAGCACTGGCAGATGATCCGGTAGCGACGGCCTGAAGCCCATCCAGTTTGTCGCGTTTTCTACTGGAATATCACTGGCCAGCGCTAGCATATGGCGTTTCAAAAGCGCAAAACGTTTTGGGTCCGGCGGGTGTTCCATCCCGCCGAATTCCACTGTGCCGGTCATGCGCAGGCCACAAGACATCGGCGTCATGATGACTTTGCGTTCGTATGACGCGATGGGCACGCTGAAGCGCGGAACAACACCCGGCAAGGTGACGTGATAACCGCGTTCCGTATCCAGTGGAACGACGTAGCCGAGTTGTGCTGCCAGCGATTTGGACCACGCGCCGCAGGCAAGCACAAGATGTTTTGCCACGAACTGCCCACCCGACGCATTTACGGCGCGAAATCCCGCACTGGTGTTGCCGACACCTTCGATTTTTGATTGTACAAATGTTCCGCCGGCGGCGAGGAATGCGTCGCGTAACGACGTACAGACGGCGTACGGATCTTCAACGTGCCCGGTACCGGCAAATTGCAGTGCGCCTTCGATATGCGCTGTGATCTCTGGCGCAATGTGCGTCACTGACTGCTGCGAAATCCACTCTGCCTCGATACCGAAACTGCTGAGCTTGGCGATTTCTTTTTGCGCGGCAGTTACGGACTCGGGTTTCTCCACCAAAACCAGATGGCCGTTCATTTTCAACAACTGAGCCACGCCCGCATCGTGCAAGAGACTCGTGATGTCTGTTTCGGCAGTCTGTTGCAGCGATGCCAGCGCCGTAACGCCGCGTTCAAAGGCACCCCTGCGTGCAGACCACGCAAACCGCAGCAACCAGGGAAGTATTTTCGATAAATAAGCAGGTTGGATGCGTAGCGGACTCTCGCTATCGAGCAGGTATCGTGCTGCACCGCGCAACACCTCCGGTGACGCCAGCGGAAAAACCTGCTCGGTGGCGATGTGGCCAGCATTGCCGAAGGAAGCGCCGAGCCCGGGTTCATCGCGGTCAATCAGCAGTACACGCTGCCCTTCGCGCGCGAGCCGAAACGCGCACGCCAAGCCGATCACACCAGCGCCGATCACTAATACATCGGTGGTGTCGTCGGCCATATTTGATGCTCAACCGCGCTCGGCGCCGTGTGCTGTCGGCGCGATGCCCCAGCAAAATGGATCAGATTCGTCCATCAACAGCGATCCCTCGCCGCACACGAATGCCCGCCCAGTGATAGTGGGAATAACACCGCCCTCTACAGTGCGATATGAGCCCTCAAACACGCTGCCGACTATGCTCTCCTGATGCCACGTTGCGCCTTCGGCCAGCTTGCCGTCGGCGGCGAGGCAAGCCAATTTGGCGCTGGTGCCCGTACCACACGGCGAGCGGTCATACGCGTTACCGGGGCAGAGCACAAAGTTGCGGCTGTCCAGCGTTGTGTTTGAGGGCGCGCCGAACAACTCGATGTGATCGATCTCCGCGCCGTCTCGTCCAGTGATGCCCGCCTTTGGCAATGCGCGCCGAATCGCGTTTGCAAATTTGAGCAGAGTGCCGATGTTGCCGAGGTCCAGTTGCAGGCGGCCTGCATCGACGAGAAAAAACCAGTTTCCTCCCCAGGCAATATCGCCAGTCACTTGTCCGAACGCTTCGACGTCGACCGCCACGGCCCTGCGATAGCGATACGACAAAATATTTTCAATTGAGACACTTCCGTCCTCAGCGAGCGTGCAACTGACAGTACCCACTGGCGTATCCAAGCGATGTACACCGGGCGAAACCCTACCCAGATATTGCAACGTCGCGATCACGCCGATGGTGCCGTGGCCGCACATGCCGAGATAGCCAACGTTGTTGAAATAGATGACCGATCCCACAGCGCCTGCCTCAACCGGCGGCATCAGCAACGCGCCAACCATCACATCTGACGCGCGTGGCTCGCTGGCGACAGCGGCGCGAAAGCGGTCATGCTGGGTGCGCAATGCATGCACACGTTGCGCGAGCGAAAGCGCTGAAAGGTCGGGGAAGCCATCCAGCACCATGCGTGTTGGTTCACCGCCAGTGTGCGAATCAACGTACCGTATCTTGATCATATTCGTGAACACCCTCGCCAACGTGTCGCTAAACTGTAAAGCGTGATAAAGCCCAGTATTCACGGGCTTTCAAAGGCAGAAATGCCTGAAAACCGTCGCCAATGCTGGTTCTACGTCAATCCTTCTGCTTTTGCTTCATCAGTTGCTCATGTTCGCGCTTCCAGTCTTTCTCTTTTTCCGCGTCGCGCTTGTCGTGCTGCTTCTTGCCTTTGGCCAGTCCAATCTCAAGTTTGATGCGCCCGCCTTTGTAATGCAGATTGAGTGGCACCAGCGTGTAACCGCGCTGCTCCACGCGGCCGATCAACTTCTTGATTTCTTCTTCATGCAAAAGTAATTTGCGCGTACGCACCGGGTCTGGATTCACATGCGTCGATGCTTCGGGTAACGCCGAGACGTGCGCACCAATCAGATAAAACGCCCCCTGTTTCAGGATGACGTAGCCTTCCTTGATCTGCGCGCGGTTGGCACGGATCGCCTTGACCTCCCACCCTTCAAGTACCAGTCCGGCTTCGTATCGCTCTTCGATGAAGTAATCGAAAAACGCTTTCTTGTTTTCTGCAATGCTCATTTGTTGATTTTATCTCACCGGTTGGTGTGCGTTGACTGTCGGATAGAATTCGATGCAGGATTTAGCCAACAATATCGCCCTCTCCCATTGCCATATGCCCCTCGTCGAAAAATCCGCGCTGGTTCCCCATACTGCGACAGAAATGTTTGCACTTGTCGATGCGGTCGAGAAATACCCGGAATTTTTGCCATGGTGTGGTGCGACCCAGCTGCATTCGCGCGATGACAAGATTACCGTTGCCACCATCGAAATCAACTATCACGGAATTCGCCAGTCCTTCACGACCGAAAACAGCAAACAGCCTGCCGCGAGCATGCATATCACGCTGCGCGAGGGGCCGTTCAAGGAACTGGACGGCTTATGGCAATTTACGGCACTCGGTGCATCCGGCTGCAAGGTGGCGTTGCGCATGGATTACTCGTTTGCCAATTCAGTGCTTGAAGCGGCTGTGGGACCGGTCTTTGGTCTTATCGCCAGCACCATGATCGAACGCTTTGTCATGCGTGCTGATGCCATTTACGGATCAGCTTGAAGCTTATGCGCATATCACTTTCGTTCGCGACGCAGGCGTGTCAACAAGAGGTAGTTGCGGAGGTGCCTGACGGCGTTACGCTGCAAGAGGTGCAATTGTTGCTGGCCAATGAAATCGAAAAACTTTCAGGCAGCAGTTACCCTGAGGCAACCGGCGTTTGGGGGAAAGTCAGGCCGCCGCACTATGTTTTGCGTCAAGACGACCGCCTCGAATTCTATCGGCCGCTAAAAGCAGACCCGAAACAGGCCAGACG
>JBDTPE010000221.1:0-5261 GCA_039932875.1 Betaproteobacteria bacterium
TTTAACTTTGCCCGCGAGACAGGCTATACCTCGTCCGCGAATCCTTGTGCCGGAATAAAAGGGTTCAAGGAGACGGGCCGTGACGTATACATTGAGGATGCTCAGTTCCAGGCCGTTTGGCAAGCTGGTACATGGCCGCTTCGCGATGCAATGGACCTTGCTTTTTTACTAGGGCAAAGACCGGCCGACACGTTGAAGTTGCGGGAAACCGATCTACGGGATGGATATCTGAATATTCAACAGAATAAGACTGGGCAAAAACTTCGAGTACGCGTGGCGGGCGAGTTTCAGTCTGTCGTGGAACGAATAAAGGAACGTAAGAGGACGCTTCCCAGCAATCGCTCCAAAGTGGTGTCAATTTATCTTGTTTGCGATGAACAAGGACGGAAGCTCACTGCAGCAAGCCTGCGTAAACTCTTTGACGCTGCAAGAATTCAGTCTGGCGAGCATTTCCAATTCCGCGACATACGTGCGAAGGCGGGTACTGATCTTGATGACTTGGCCCATGCCCAAAAGCTTCTTGGACACAAGAACAGGAAAACCACTGAGCTTTACATTCGCAGGCGCAAAGGGGAGGCGGTAGAGGCCGTCGCCGGAAGAATTGTAGAAAATGGCTAATTTTTGTAGAAACGCGGTGTTTGAGAACCTCTCAAACACCGCGTAAATACTGGTGGCCCGGGGCGGAATTGAACCACCGACACAAGGATTTTCAGTCCTCTGCTCTACCGACTGAGCTACCGGGCCATATTTTTCACTTACCGTAACAGGCACCCAACTTTTTGTGGGGCAACCGACAGCGGCAAGCCCGTTATTATAGCGGCTACCGTCTACAATTCCAACTCTTGGCTAAGCTCCACAATATCACTCTGGGCATTTTGGCCTCCGTCATCGGCGGCGCCATTTGCGCCTGGCTGAAAACGCCGCTGCCTTGGATGATCGGTCCGCTGCTGGCGATGGCGATTTGCAACTTCAGCGGTGCCCGACTTGCTGCGCCGGCGTTTGGGCGCGAATTTGGACAGATGGTGATCGCCGTCACGCTCGGGCTGTACTTTACGCCGGTCGTCGCCCGCGAAGTGCTTGGACAGGCGGGCGTGCTGGTGGCTGCGGCCTTTGGCTCAATTCTCATCGGTTACATCGGCAGCCGCGTATTGATGCACTACACAAGAACAGATGATGCCACCGCCTTCTTCGCCAGCGTACCCGGCGGCGCGACTGAAATGGCAAATCTCGGGGAGCGTTTTGGTGCCGCCGTTGATAAAGTTGCCGTCGCGCATTCGTTGCGCATCTTGATGGTGGTTTGTACGATTCCGGTACTGCTGACGTTGGCAAATGTGCACGGAGGCGACCGGTACGATCCGGTATTGGTGCCTTTTTCGTGGATCGGCTTGCTGGTCCCGGTGAATCCGCCGTCCTTTCAAGGGGATCATATGAACTGGACGCGATTTCCCAATGCATGGATGATGGGCCCGCTGGTGGCGACCATCGTGGTGACCGCCACTGGTAACGAGCTTTCCTCCATGCTGGGCTTTCTGACGAATTGTGGTCAAGTGCTGCTCGCATGTGCACTCGGCTCGCGCTTCTCACGAAGTTTCTTGCGGGACGCGCCTCGATTTATTAGCGCCGTCGTGGGCTGCATTTTGTTGATGATTACCTTGTCTGCCGCGATGGGCTGGGGGCTGGCAAGCCTTACAGGTATATTTGTACCGACCATGTTGTTGGCGGCTGCGCCGGGCGGTATCGCGGAAATGTCCATCACCGCGCGCGCATTGCAGCTTGGCGTTGCGCTGGTCACTGCGGCGCATGTGACGCGTGTCATTATCATCGTGACGTTGTCGCTGCCGACGTTTCAGTTGATACAGAAAATTCGCCGTCGGATGTCAACGCCGACGCAATGATTCAGCTAGGCGCAATTAGAGCGCTCGTACCTGCAAGATCATAGCGTGGCGATGGACGAAAAAAGGGCAGCTTTCGCCGCCCTTTTATGTGCTGCTGAAACTGTCGCGAATACTACTTTTTCTTTACATCTTTCTTAACCTGCTTGGCAATGATCATGTCTTTGATCGCGTCATAAGCGTCTTGCGGAATGATCTTCTTGTTGATCAGATCGTCCTTTCCGTTGTAAGGACGTCCTTTGATGATCGCCTTGGAGCGCACATCACCAATTTTTGGCAAGGTTGCCAATTCTTTTTCCGTTGCCGAGTTGATATCCATCGGATCTTTTTTGGCTTCTGGTGCGGCGACAGGTGCAGTGGCGGCAGGCTTAGCATCCGCTTTGGCAGCCGGCGCAGGTTTAGGTGCATCCTGCTTTTGTGCGAAGGCTGCACCGGTTGCACCGATCAACAGTGCTGTGGCAAGGGCGATAATTTTTTTCATATGTTCTCCAGGGTGTCGTGAAGTGAGTTGGTCTGATAAACGCGGCTGGCGCTGAGTAGTGGGCCGCACATATTTAATCACAGGGTAAAAATTGCTGCCTGAAAATCGGCAGCATTGCGGCAAATCGCCGCATACAATCAACGCCATGAACAAGCAAAAGTTTACTGATCGGGAAGAAGAATTCTGGAGTGCGCTGCAAAGCCGCGATTCGTCATACGAGGGCATTTTCTTTCTGGGCGTGAAGACCACGGGAATATTCTGCCGTCCGATCTGTTCGGCACGAAAACCGCTACGCAAAAACGTCGAGTTTTTTCCAGGCAAGGTTGAAGCGCTGCATGCAGGCTTTCGTCCCTGTCTGCGCTGTAAGCCGATGCACACGACCGGTGAGGTGCCAACGCTAGTTGAAAAACTGCGTAAGCATATCGAAGGTGATCCTTCTACCCGGTTGCGCGAGAGCGATCTCAGCAATATGGGTATTGACCCCTCGACTGCGCGTCGGCAGTTTCAACGTTTTTTTGGGATGTCATTTCAGGCTTATCAGCGAGCACGCCGAATGGGTTCCGCACTCGCCGCCGTCAGGAAAGGAATCAACGTGCTAGATACGCAACTGGATCATGGATTCGAATCGTCAAGCGGGTTTCGCGAGGCTTTTGGCAAGTTGTTTGGAACAGCGCCGTCGAGGTCGAGCGGTGTTCACTGCCTGCTCTCAAAATGGATAGAGTCACCGCTCGGAGCGATTCTTGCGCTTGCTGATGACGACGGCCTGTACGTCTTTGACTGGGTTGACCGGCGTGGGTTGGAGCGCGAAATTGTTCGCTTGCGTGCGCGGACGAAGTTCGTGATTGTGCCCGGTTCACACCCGGTACTTGACCAGGCCACGCGCGAAATTGGCGAATACTTTGCCGGGCGACGCAAGGTATTTACGCTACCGCTGGCGCACCGGGGCACCGATTTCCAGAGGCGTGTGTGGGATGCATTGCTGCAGATTCCGGCTGGTGAAACCCGCTCCTATGCAGAGATCGCGAAAGGCATTGGTAAGACCAAGGCGGTGCGTGCGGTCGCCAGGGCCAACGGCGACAACTATCGGGGCATCATCATTCCGTGTCATCGCGTGATCGGCTCTGACGGCAGTCTCACCGGGTATGGTGGCGGACTGGCGCGCAAGCAATGGCTGTTGGACCATGAGCGCGCAATGACGTCAGCGTGATTTACACATTGATTGCGAGTATGGCTTCGCGTGCAGCCTCCGCGTTGGGGTAACGGTCGGCGATGCTTTTGGCCATCAGCTTGTCAATCAATGGCTGGAACTTCCCCAACCTCGTCGGTAGCAGCGGAATTGGGGCATGCAGGTGCTTCCCCATGAGTTCATTCGGCGTGTTTGCTTCAAAAGGCCGGTGACCGGTGAGCATTTCGAAGTACAGCACGCCAAGTGCGTAGATGTCACTGTGCGGCCCGACATTGCTGCCGCGCGCCTGCTCTGGGCTCATGTAATACGGTGTACCGACCGCAGTGTCGTGGCGTGTTAATGCCAACGCGGAACCAAGTTGCTTGGCGATACCGAAGTCTGCGATCACTGCTTCGCCCGTCATCCGCATCAAGATGTTTGCGGGTTTGAGGTCGCGGTGTACGAAACCCGCAGAATGAATTACAGCAAGCGCAGACGCAATTTCTGCCGCCCTTTTTTGTGCCTGTTGTGGTGACATGCCCGCTTCGATGTCCAGACGCAGGTCGCCACCCGGCAAGTGCTCCATGCCAATGTAAAGGCATCGGTCGCCGACTCCGTGAGCGTATACGTGGGCGACGTTTGGATGTGACAGTTTTGAGAGCATGTCGTATTCGGCCATGAAGCGATTGATAGCCTCCTGGGCCGTTGAATCCAGCGCCTCTAGCTTGAGGATTTTCAGCGCGTGTTGTTCACGGCTAGCGGTATGCTTGGCGAGAAATACAACAGATGCCGCACCTTCACCAAGCTTCTGGATGATTTCATAGCCGGGTATGCGCGGGAAACCCTCGACGAAGGGATTAACGGCAACTTTACTTTGGTTTTTTCTTTCTTCACGGGCTGCCAGGCAGCGTTCCACGGCTTCAGCCATCTCCTGCGGCTTGAATGGCTTGGTCAGAAAATCTGCGGCACCCACGTGCATGGCGCGACGATAGTATTCGCGCTCGTCAAGACTGGATACAAAAATGATGTCCGGCTGGCCCAGGGCCGGCTCGCGCCGCAACGCTCGCGCGAAACTGAAGCCATCCATTCCCGGCATGCGGATATCGGTAATGACGATGTCAGCTGGCGTGCTTCTCAGTTGGCGCAGCGCCTCCTCACCACCACGCGCCGTTGCAGAAGGGTGACCTCTGGCCGCGAGGCTGCGCGAAATGAACTCGCGCATGACGACGTCGTCTTCCACTACGAGAATTGTTGGCATAGCCATATCTTACTAGAGGCTTGAAAAAACAAAAGCCGACTCGTGTCGGCTTTTGCATGTTTCTTTGTAGACAATTTGTCTACCGGTTTGAGTGCCGGGATGATGGCAAGGCGGACAGTTGCAACGTATACGCGTTTATACACGAGCAACCGGCCAACGCCGCTTAGTTGCCACCGCGGCCCGGCAATCAAAGCGGGATTACATGTCCATGCCGCCCATGCCGCCCATCCCACCCATTCCGCCACCGCCCATGCCGCCGCCAGCCGAGTCATCCTTCGGCAATTCAGCAACCATCGCGTCGGTCGTGAGCATCAAAGAAGCTACGGATGCAGCATTTTGCAATGCATAGCGCGTGACTTTGGTTGGGTCGAGAACACCGAGTTCCACCATATCGCCGTATTCACCGGTCGCAGCGTTGTAGCCAAAGTTGCCCTTGCCTTCAACCACTTTGTTGACGACCACAGA
>JBDTPE010000222.1:0-5261 GCA_039932875.1 Betaproteobacteria bacterium
GATTGAGCGACCGCGATTTTGATCTTCTCTTTACGGTCGATAAACCGATCATCTTCGCGTATCACGGCTATCCGACGCTGATTCATCATCTGACGTATCGCCGCGCCAATCACCAAAACCTGCACGTCCACGGCTACAGGGAAGAGGGTACAGTCACGACCGCGTTCAACATGACCGTCTTGAATGAACTCGATCGCTTCCACCTCGTCATGGATGTCATTGATTACCTGCCGCAGCTGGGGGAGAAAGGTGCATCGCTCAAGCGGCAACTCGAGAACAAGCTGATCGCGCACAAGCAATACATCGAGGAGAACGGCGAAGATATGCCTGAGATCCGCAACTGGATGTGGGCTGCATCGAGCGAGAAAACACTCTCATAACGCCGAGCGCATTACCTGGGTCGCGACGCCGCAGATCGGGCAGATCGCGAACACGTCACGCTGCACATTGCAGCGTCGCATCCGATGTCCCGGTCGAGCGCTGCCGCTCTCGTTCTTTATCAGGATGTGACCAGCGCGACGGCGGCGATCGCCATGACCCATTCCTCATTGGTCGGCTCCACGACAACCAAGACCTTGCTCGATGCGCTAGAGATTACCGAGTTGCTGGTCTTGTTCGCGGCCGGATCGAGCACGACGCCCAAAAACGCAAGACCAGCGCATACGCGCTCGCGGATTGCAGCGTTGTGTTCGCCAATGCCAGCGGTGAATGCCAGCATGTCGATGCCATTAAGCGTTGCCGTCAGTGCGCCCAGCTCGCGCATCAGGCTGCGCACGTACAGTGCCAGCGCTTCGCGCACTGGCGCCTCGTTTTCCCGCTCCAACAGCACGCGTGGGTCCGAGGACACGCCTGAGACACCGACCAGACCGGACTCGTGATACAGCATGGTGCCGATGCGCTCAACGGAGAGCTTGCCGGCCTGCATCAGGTAGAGGATTGCGCCAGGGTCAAGCGCACCGCTGCGCGTGCCCATCATTAATCCGTCTAGCGCAGAGAATCCCATCGTGGTCGCGACGCTCTGCAGGTTTTGCATCGCGCACAGGCTGGCGCCGCTGCCGAGGTGCGCCACTACGGTTCGGCCCCGCGCAGCATCGCCATAGTGCTCGCCCAATACTTGCGAGAGGTACGCGTAGGACAGGCCATGAAAACCGTAGCGGCGCAGACCTAGGTCCCGAGCCGAGCGTGGCAAAGGCAGCATCTTCTCGACAGTCGGCAGGGTGTGATGGAAGGCGGTATCGAAACAGGCGACCTGCGGCAGGTCTGGCTGAGCGGACAACCACGCGTCGATCGCTTCGAGCGCGAAGGGCTGATGCAAGGGTGCGAGCGGAATGTAGCTCCTCAGATCCTTCAGCACGGCCGCATCGATGCGTATCGGCTCAATGTACTTCGAACCACCATGCACGACGCGATGGGCGACCGCCACGATGTCGCGACCAGCAAGACGGGCGTCAATGCGCTCGCGGAGATAGGTCAATGCTGCATGGTAGGGCTGCTTGGCATCGGGCGTGATCGGAATCGACTCGCCAGCGCCTTCGGTGTAAAGAGGCGCGGGATCCGTGATGCCGTCGATCTTGGCGTTCCACTCCGGTCTGCGCGGCAACGGTGCGCTGCTGGCATCGAACAACGCGCACTTGATGCTGGATGATCCGCAATTGAGGACGAGTAGAAGGTCATTGCCAGATCGCATGATCATGGTGTGCCCGTGTCAATGTGGTCTGCCCCTCGCCCCCGAGAGCCTGGACTTTCAAGGCAATAGAACACCAATGCCGCAGCCCATGGGAGAGCGAAGGACAGCAAGATCCACTTGAAATCCGATGCAATGATGAAGTGCACGATCACCATCCATCCGATGGAGGTCAATCCAGCAAGAAGGGCCACACCCGCTGCACCCCGAGCCCGTGACCGAAAGCCAGTGAGCGCCACGTAGGAGGTCAGCAGCCCGGTGGCAAACATGTAACCACCCATCACCCAAAACACGCGGCGCAGCCAGCTCGGCAGGCGCGGCCCTATCGCGTGAATCTGCGCCAGAGAAGTGTCCATATAACGCAGGTCTTCTGGCAGCAATGGCGGTCGCACGAAGACAAAGTACAAACCCGCCAGCATTAGGATGGTGCCACCAAGCGCCAGCGTCGTCGCGGAGTAGGGTCGAAGATTCATTGGCAAGCGTTCACGAGGGGTCAACGCCGGACACTCCATTCGACTCGGGAACGCTGCGGGGTATTCTTTCGTCGCGCACCGAATCGTCATCGTTCAGAGCGAGCAAACGCGACAAACCCAGACTCAACACGAACCCAACTGCTGCCAGTGCAGCGGCAAGAATAAACGAGGCGCCCGGGAAAGCGGCGACACTGAATAGCAGCCCGCCAAGTGCCGAGCCAATCGTGACCCCAAGGCTCCCTACCGCCGTCTGCTTACCCAGCTCCCACCCCTGTGCGCTTCCCGCCTTGCTGGAGATCCAGTAGGTCAGGATCGGAGACAGCGCACCAGCACTGGCCGCGACCGCACCGACGGCCGCCAGCATCAGCCCGAAGCTCGACGCCCATGGCACGAGGAACAAGCCGCCCCCGAGCACGACGAGTGCGGGCATGATGAACCAGCGGGACAGATCTGGCTTGAGTCCCGGTGAAAAGACGATGGCCTGCACGACAAACATGACCAGACTGCACTCACTGAACATCAGCGCGATCTGATATGGCGTCAAGCCGAGTTCCTGCTTACCGCGCAACGCCAGCCCTACCTCGAATACACCGATGCCAGTCGATACGATGAAGGTCAGAGCCAGCAGCTTTGGTACGACCCACGCATTCCCATCAACCGAAGCAATAGCAGCCCTGTTTGAGCGTGCAGCGCCCTGCCCCCGCGGAATGGCGCAAGTGACAGCGATGCCGACGAATGCAGCGAGAATTCCGGTGACCACAAGAGGAACCTGCAGCGACCCAGTGGGCTGGGTCACCGTAAAAAACGCGGCGGCAAACCGACTGATGAACACGCTCAGCATTGGACCGAGCAAGAAGCCGGCAATACCGGCCATGCTTACAAACGCCAGCCGCCGTGCTCGGGCCGTATCAGTTGTCACAAAATCGGCAACCGCTGCGGCCGCGATGGGCGTCACCGCCGCAGCGAAAATGCCGCTGAGGAAGCGCTCGGTGTAGACCATCGCCAGACTTTCGACGAACGCGGAGACCAGCATGGTCAAGCCAAAGCCGAAGAGGCCGATCAGAAGAACAGTTCGGCGGCCAAGCCGATCCGACACCCGTCCCCACAGGGGTGAGCACAAGAAAAGTGCAAGAGTGTAGACGCCAGTCAGCAATCCTGTGTGTCGCGACACTTGCGCCGCCGTGCCGCCAGTTCCAAGAAGTCGCTCGATCAAGTACGGCAACAACGGCAGCACGACGCCGTAACCGATCGACACGGTGAAGACAGCCAGCATGAGCGTAGCTACAGTGAAACGTGACGCACCTTTGACAGGCCGCGGCTCATTGCCCATGTCTTGCGCGTCCGTATGGCTCTGAAGGATCGCACTCTCAGGTTGGGTACGCATATCGGTCTCTGTCCAATCCAATCCCGAGCTTCGGATCTGGCATCAGATCCACTTCGAAAATATGGCTGCCGGTATTGTCCCGGGTACGACCGCATCGATGCATGCATCGTCGGTTAGCTCCCTTACCAGCGGTCATTCCAGGTGTACAAACACGCGCTCGGCGCTAGCCTGCAGCCGGACATGGCTCTCCGCGTGGTACGTAAAGGATTTCTGCTCGGGCGCGTCAACACTTTTCACAACGAGCTGTTTCGCAAATCCGTCCTCTGCTGTGCGGGAACGGCGCAGCCGCAGGCGTGCGTCAGCGTCGAGAGCAAAAGCAACCTGTCGTCCGCGCACGCCAGGACAACCGACCCAGGATGGGTGATCCCCGCCAGTTGGTCACTCACCGGAAGGCCTTGATCACCGCATCCAGTTTCACCTTGAGCGACTTGTCATGTCTTTGTATCGGCGGCACTTCGCGATCGATCTTGAGCAACTCGTACACCGCCATCTGTGCCGCGCGGACCGAATATTCCACGGTGAAAACGACATCGTCGGGAATCTCGACGAATTGGCTGATGAACGCCAGGTTGCTGGAATTGCGCGGAACTGGAAGCGGCCGGTCGCTTTCCGCACGCGGCATGAACATGCTGGTGATGTAAGGCATGCGGCACGGAATGCAATTGGCGGCTGCCACCGAATCCAGATCAAAATTCAGGTGTCCGCAAAGTTCCTGCAGGATCTCCGCTCCGCTGCATTCCGACATGGGTTTGGCGACGAAATCACCGATGCGTTCTGGATGCAAGGCATATCCCCAGAACACCTGCACGCCCTCCGGCTGACCGACGAAATGCGGTTGGTGCGCCAGAACCACCGACATGAACCAACGTGAATCCGTGAACGTTACCAAGCCGCCGGTGCCGGCGCGGTTGCCGGTGAATTCTTCCATCCTGTCAAAAAAGGCAGTGTCTTTCAGGGTGACGGTGAACGACTCCCAGCAGGATTCTGGAATGCTGGAATTGAAAGCCGCCGGGTTGCCGAACTCGGGGCGGCCAGACGCCAGCTTTTCCCACAACGCCCAACCACCGCTGTCTTGCTTGGTCCGGCGCGTCGGTGCGCGCGTCATAGAACCGTAGCTCGATGCATCGGTCATCGAGCCATTCTGGAAGAACACCAGATCGCCTTCGGCGACCTGGACAACCTCGTCCATGCCGTTGCGATTGCAGTGGATGCCAGTGACCGCGATTTTCCCGCCGTCGGTTTTCAGCGCGAAATCGGTCACCGTGCAATTCAACGCCACGGTCACGCCGCGATCCTGCAGCCAGCTCAGCAAGGGACGCACCAGCGAATCGAACTGATTGTGAGTGGTGCGCTTCACGCCCGCCAGAGTTTCGATGCGGGAAAACTCCAGCATGAAGCGATGCAGGTAACGTTTGAATTCCACCGCGCTATGCCAAGGCTGGAACGCAAACGTGGTGGCCCACATGAACCAGAATTCCGTCTTGAAAAACTCAGGGGACAACCAGTCGGTGATGCGGCTCGTGCCCAGCGTCGCTTCATCGGCCCCGCTGAGCTTGAGTAACTCCAGCCTGTCTTCCATGGAAAATCCCATCGACGTGACGTCCACCTTGAAGCGGTTTGCATCCACGAGGCGCGCCATCGAATGCGGGACATTTCGTTCATTGAACGCGATGGTCTCCTCGTACACGCTTCGTCCGGGCGCGTTCAGCGAAGGGATGCT